>JAKPSO010000114.1 GCA_029571495.1 Pseudomonadota bacterium | reverse complement strand
CCGCCGAAGATCGTTGAGGTCTGTTGCAGTTGTTCCATCATGATGGGAACTCCGTTCCTATTGAGCGGTATTTAGTGAGCTAAGAACGAGCAATTCACGCGGCAAGCGGAAAACCGCTCGCCGTTGACCGTGTACTGGTCGCCGAAAAATTAACGCTGATGCAGCGGCACCACGTCGCGAGCCGTAGCGCCCGTGAAGAGCTGACGCGGACGACCGATTTTTTGATCCGGATCGGCCAACATTTCGTTCAACTGAGCGATCCAGCCGACCGTACGCGCCAACGCGAAGATCGCGGTGAACAGCGCCGTCGGGATGCCAAGCGCGCGTTGCACGATGCCGGAGTAGAAGTCGACGTTCGGGTACAGCTTGCGCGAAACGAAGTATTCATCCGACAAGGCGATGCGTTCGAGTTCCATCGCGAGCTTAAACAGCGGGTCATTTTGGAGGCCCAGTTCACCGAGCACTTCGTAGCAGGTTTCACGCATAAGTTTGGCGCGCGGATCGTAGTTCTTGTAAACACGATGACCAAAGCCCATGAGGCGTACGTTCGAATTCTTGTCTTTGACCGCAGTGATGAACTCGCCGATCTTCTCGACGCCACCGTTCTTTTGCATATCCATCAGCATCGACAACGCCGCTTCATTAGCACCGCCGTGCGCCGGGCCCCACAGGCACGCTACGCCCGCCGCGATCGCTGCGTAGGGGTTGGTGCCCGACGAACCGCACAGACGTACGGTTGAGGTCGATGCGTTTTGTTCGTGATCGGCGTGGAGAATGAAGATGCGATCCAGCGCGCGAACGAGCACGTCGTTCACTTTGTACTCTTCGCATGGCGTTGCGAACATCATGCGCATGAAGTTCGCGCTGTACGAAAGATCGTTCTTCGGGTAGATCATCGGCTGACCGGCCGAGTACTTGTGTGTCATAGCGACGAGCGTCGGCATCTTGGCGATCAAACGAATCGCGGCGATGTGACGATGCTCGGGGTTATTGATGTCCAGCGTGTCGTGGTAGAACGCCGACAAAGCGCCGACCAAGCCGGTCAGAATAGCCATTGGGTGCGCATCACGACGGAAGCCGCGCAGGAAGAATTGCATCTGCTCGTGCACCATCGTGTGGTGCGACACATTGTCAACAAACTTGTTCTTCTGTTCGACGTTTGGCAGGTCGCCGTTGAGCAGCAAGTAGCAGGTTTCGAGGTAGTCGCAGTTAGTCGCGATCTGCTCAATCGGGTAACCGCGATAGAGCAACTCGCCCTTGTCCCCGTCGATGTAGGTGATCGCCGAACGACATGCTGCCGTCGACATGAAGCCGGGGTCGTACGTGAACTTGCCAGTCTTGCCGTACAGGGATTTGATGTCAATGACGTCAGGCCCGACGGAGCCTTTGAGGACGGGAAATTCAACGCTTGGCGAGCCGTCGCTAAAGGATAGTGTTGCAGTCGAGGAGGCGGTCATTTCAAACTCCGATTTTTCGTTTAGGGTTAATTACGGCAAGTTGTAAAAAATAAAGCTATTGGTTGACGCGTGTCTGACGCAGCGTTGCAACCATGTCTCCCGTCCCTTCGGGAAAAGCATCCGAACGACCCGCGATGATTTCCCAGAGGTCGTTATCGTCCAGCGCGATGAGCGCCAAAAGTTGGGCATGTTCTTCCGACGTGAAGTCACCGTTCCGACGCTCAAGCAAACGCGTAAGAATTAAGTCGTTCTCAAGAAAACCACGCCGACAGCGCCAGCGCAGCTTCGAGTGTTCGAGATCAGTGAGCATCGTAGTCGGATCCGCGCCTTGGACTAACGATTCACAAGCTGCGCTTTGAGCTTGCCAATTGCCTTGGTTGGGTTCAAGCCTTTCGGGCACACATCCACGCAATTCATGATCGTGTGGCAACGGAACAAGCGATACGGATCTTCGAGATTGTCGAGACGTTCTTCGCGGATCTGATCGCGGGTGTCCGCAACAAAACGATACGCCGCGAGGAGGCCGGCCGGTCCGACGAACTTGTCCGGATTCCACCAGAAGCTTGGGCAGCTCGTTGAGCAGCATGCGCACAAGATGCACTCGTACAGACCGTTAAGTTCTTCGCGGTCTTCCTGCGATTGCAGGCGCTCTTTTTCAGGCGCAACCGTTTCGTTCACGATGTACGGTTTGATCGAATGATACTGCTTGAAGAACTGACTCATGTCCACGATCAAATCACGGACCACCGGCAAGCCGGGCAGTGGTCGCAGCGTGATTTTTTGCGGCAGCGTGAGCATGTTGGTCAGACATGCCAAACCGTTCTTGCCGTTGATGTTCATCGCATCGGAGCCGCAGACGCCCTCGCGGCAAGAACGGCGGTAGCTGATGGAATCGTCCATCTTCTTGAGCTTCATGAGCGCGTCGAGCAGCATGCGCTCACTGCCGTCGAGTTCGATCTCGAAGGTCTGCATGTAGGGCTTCGCATCAACGTCGGGGTTGTAGCGATAGATCTCGAAAATTCGTTTGTCAGACATGGGAAATAACCTAATCCAATCGTAGGGCGGGCACTGCCCGCCAAGTGAACGAGACGGGCAATGCCCGCCCTACGCTTTTAGAACGTGCGCTTCGCCAGCGGAATCGAATCCACGGTAAGCGGTTTCATGTTCACGGGTTTGTAGTCGAGACGGTTGCCTTCGCTAAACCACAACGTGTGCTTCAACCATTCGTCATCGTTACGGCCCAACGGGTACTTCTCGCAATCACCGTAATCGTCAACCGTGTGCGCGCCGCGGCTTTCTTTGCGGGCTGCGGCCGAGGTCATCGTCGCCTTCGCAGCTTCCATGAGGTTGGCCACTTCCAACGCTTCGATGCGCGCCGTGTTGAACACTTTGGACTTGTCCTTGAGCGACAGGCTCTCTGCACGCTCAGCGATCGCCAACACCTTAACAACGCCCTCGTCCATCGTCTTCTGCGTACGGAACACACCGGCGTGTTGTTGCATTGCTTTGCGCAGGTCATTCGCGACGTCCTGCGGGTACTCGCCGCTTGACGATTGATCAAGTTTGGCGATGCGCGCGAGCGAGTAATCGGCGGCGTTCGCAGGCAGCGGCTTGAACGCCTTGCTCGACAGCGCGGTTTGGATCAGGTGGTTACCCGCGGCGCGACCGAACACGAGAAGATCGAGCAGCGAGTTGGTGCCGAGGCGATTGGCGCCGTGCACCGAAACGCACGAGCATTCGCCGATCGCGTACAGACCATTGATGATGCTGTTCGGGTTGCCGTCTTTCGGCACCACGACTTGACCGTTGATACTCGTCGGAATCCCGCCCATTTGATAGTGAATCGTCGGCACGACCGGAATCGCTTCCTTGATCACGTCGACGTTTGCAAAGTTCTTGCCGATTTCGTGCACCGAAGGCAGACGCTTCATGATCGTCTCGCCACCGAGGTGCGTCAGGTCAAGCGCAATGTAATCACCGTTCGGGCCACAGCCGCGCCCTTCCTTGATTTCTTGGTCCATGCAGCGCGACACGAAGTCACGCGGCGCGAGGTCTTTAAGCTTCGGTGCGTAGCGCTCCATGAAGCGCTCGCCGTCTTTGTTGCGAAGGATCGCACCTTCGCCGCGGCAACCTTCGGTCAGCAACACACCCGCGTTGTGCACGCCGGTTGGGTGGAACTGCCAGAACTCCATGTCTTCGAGCGGAATACCCGCGCGCGCGGCCATGCCGAGACCATCGCCGGTGTTGATGAACGCGTTGGTCGATGCGGCGAAAATTCGGCCAGCACCACCCGTGGCGAACAACACGCACTTGGCGTGAAAGATCGACACTTCACCAGTTTCCATTTCGAGCGCAGTGACGCCTACAACGTCGCCTTCCGCATCACGGATGATGTCGAGCGCCATCCACTCCACGAAGAACGTGGTGTTGCTCTTTACGTTTTGCTGATACAGCGTGTGCAGCATCGCGTGACCGGTGCGGTCCGCTGCTGCGCAAGCGCGTGGCACCGGCTTTTCGCCGTACTTCGCGCTGTGACCGCCGAACGGGCGCTGATAGATCGTGCCATCAGGGTTACGGTCAAACGGCATGCCCATGTGCTCAAGCTCATAGACGACTTTCGGTGCTTCGCGGCACATAAATTCGATCGCGTCTTGATCGCCGAGCCAGTCAGAACCTTTGACTGTGTCGTAGAAGTGGTAATGCCAGTTGTCCTCGTCCATATTGCCGAGCGAGGCACCGATGCCGCCTTGCGCTGCGACCGTGTGCGAGCGCGTTGGGAACACCTTGGAGAGCACCGCGACGCGCAGACCCGCGCGCGCAAGTTGCAGGGAGCAACGCATCCCGGCACCACCGGCACCGACGACGACTGCATCGTATTTGTGAACTGAAAGAGCCATTCTCTGTGTGCCTCTACTTCAAGCCGAAAAGGATGTAAACGCCCCACAGCACAATCGCCGCAGCCGCAATCCATGAATAAGCATTCAAAACCGAAATGACCGCACGGTTCTTCACGTAGTCGGGCCAGACGTGCAATGCGCCGACGAGTCCGTGATGCGCCGTAGCGATCAGCGCCAAGAGCGTCGCCAGCTTGAAGCCCACGTTGCCGAAAAGCGCCTGCCACTGCGCCGCGTTAGGCGTACCGTTGATCAGCAACAGCACGATCACGAGAAACACGTAGGCCGCGATAACAACCGCACCAATACGTTGCAACCACCATTCGGTGATGTATTTCGACGAGCCAGCCATTAGCAGAGCCTCCAAACGATAAGTGCCGTCAGCACGGCGCTAACTGCGAACGATGCGAAAGCCGTGGACCGCGCGGAAGACAGCTCAAGCCACTTGTTGCCGTCTTGAATCAGATGGCGAAAGCCCGCGATCATGTGAAAAATCAACGCGAACAAAAGTCCAACGAGCACGAGCTTGCCGAGGATGTTGCCCCAGATCACAGCGCGGAACATCTCGAAGCCAGCTTCGGATTTGAGGCTCATTTGCAGCAACGCCAACAAAAAGAGCATGGCGACAAACAGCGCGATGCCGGTGACGCGATGCGCGATCGATGCAATGCCCGGAATGGGTAAGCGGTAGTTGCTAAGTTCGCCGAACCCGATGTTGCGATACACCGGTCGTGTTCGAGACTTTGCCAAGGGGGTGTCTGCCATTAAATGCACTCCGTAGGTCGTAAAAATTAACTGAGAATATTTGAGTAGTGATGGCTGCGTGTCGTACACAGCCCGCGCCGAAATTCAACGGGTTTGTCGCCGTAGGTATACGCAATACGTTCCACGGAAAGCAACGGCGAGCCCATGCCCACACGTAACGCTTCCGCAGTAATCGGGTCAGCGGCAACCGCTTTGATCTGCTCTTCCGCTCGTAACATGCGCACGCCAAATTCCGTTTCGAAAAAGCCGTACATCGATCCTTCGTAGGCATCGAAGCGCTCTTTGGTGAGGCCCTTAAACAATGCTGCAGGCAGCGTAATCTCGTCAAGCACAGTGGGCTCGCCGCCATACCGAAGCAGGCGACGCAGAATCAAAATGGCATCACCGGGCTTGATGTCGAGCGCGCGTGCGACTTCAGCACTCACGCGACCGCGTTTGACGTCAAGGAGTTCGCTTGCTGGATATTCGTCCTGACCATCATTGCGACGCATGCGCAAAAAACGGAACATCGAGCTCTGCGTTTCAGTGTGCGTTGCAACAAAAGTACCTTTGCCCTGGCGTCGAATCACGAGGTTTTCGCCCGCAAGTTCGTCGATGGCTTTGCGCACGGTGCCTTGGCTGACATTGAACTGTCCGGCCAAGTCTTGCTCGCTCGGAATCGCGGAACCTGGGCGCCATTCGCCCGATTCGAGGCGCTGCGTCAGGAGCGTTTTGATCTGCTGATAGAGCGGCTGAAATGACGGCGTCTCCGGGGCCGGATTCGGAGAACTGGCTTCTGTCGATGCGAAGGCGACGTCACTCATGGCGCGAATTGTTACCCATATTTGCGAGAAATGCAATCTATGGTCTTATGTCTTATATAAGACATAAGAGCTATTGACGGACGCCGAAATTTGGACCATAATTCCTCGCAAGCCGTCAATGCGGCGCCGAATGTTCACGAATTTACGGCGGCGCAGCAAAATTGACAGCAAAGTAGCAAAGATTGCGCGAGAATTCAGGGTTGAGTCAGCCTCGTTATTTAGCGTCTTATATAAGACCGTCAAAACGTGATTGACACCTCTTCTCTGAACTTCCCTCACATTCCCACAGCAAAGGAAACATCATGAAAGCCCCCGTTCGTGTCGCCGTCACCGGAGCCGCTGGCCAAATTGGTTACGCTCTCCTGTTCCGCATCGCTTCTGGCGAAATGCTTGGTAAAGACCAACCGGTCATCCTGCAACTCCTCGAAGTGCCGGTTGAAGGCCCACAAAAGGCGCTCAAGGGCGTGATGATGGAACTCGACGATTGCGCGTTTCCATTGCTCGCAGGCATGGAAGCGCACAGCGACCCAATGACCGCGTTCAAAGACACCGACTACGCCCTCCTCGTCGGTGCTCGCCCACGTGGCCCCGGCATGGAACGCGCCGACCTGTTGCAAGCCAACGCCGCGATCTTCACGGCCCAAGGCAAAGCGCTCAACGCCGTCGCCAGCCGAAATGTTCGCGTTCTGGTCGTCGGTAACCCAGCTAACACCAACGCCTACATCGCACAAAAATCGGCACCTGATCTGCCGGCGAAAAACTTCACGTCGATGCTTCGTCTCGACCACAACCGCGCGCTGTCGCAGTTGGCTGCTAAGACAGGCGTCAAAGTCGCCGACATCAAGAAGCTCGTCGTGTGGGGCAACCACTCGCCCACGATGTACCCAGACGTTCGTTTCGCCAACGCCAATGGCAAGGCCATCTCCGGCATGATCGACGACGCATGGAACAACGACGTGTTCATCCCAACCGTTGGCAAGCGCGGCGCAGCGATTATCGACGCGCGTGGCGTGTCGTCCGCTGCGTCTGCTGCGAACGCTGCTATTGATCACATGCGCGATTGGGCCCTCGGCACCAACGGCGAATGGGTCACGATGGGCGTTCCATCGGACGGTTCGTATGGCATCCCGGAAGGCATCCAATACGGCGTCGCTGTGACCTGTGCCAACGGCGAATACACCCGCGTCACCGGCCTCGAGATCGACGCCGCGAGCCGAGCACGTATGGACAAGACGTTGAAAGAACTGACCGACGAGCGCGACGCAGTTGCGCATTTGCTCGGGTAATTGCTAGGTGCAAACGCCCTCGCGGGCGTTTGCGAGAAGCAGCGTTGCACAGCAGCGCCGTTTCGCAAGCCCACAGTCGCGCGCGGTGCGCACGACGAAAAGCGTGGGCTTGCCAAACGGGACATTGATTAAGGTGTGATGTTTTGCGCCGCACGTGTAGGCGACGACTTGGCGTCGGATGTGTAGGCGACGACTTGGCGTCGCTGGGTTGGGTCAGCGTTGCGTGGTGCGACGAGGAAGCGCGGCCAAGTCCGCGCCTACATAGTGGGTAAGTGAAAAGCATTGGGGCAGGACGTAGTAATACAGCTTTTTAGCCTGAGCGACTGCGGGGCGGTCGTTTCAGGCGAAAAAACTGTGTAATCGACTAGCGGAAAAAACCGCGCTTACGCGCCGTCCGACGGCGCATTGAAGGAAAAAGCTGATGTCCGTCCAATCATCCGGGGCCGCATTCCGCGCAGCCCTCAAAGCAGAATCTCCCTTGCAGGTTATCGGCGCGACCACCGCGCATCATGCCCTGCTCGCCAAGCGCGCTGGCTTCAAAGCGATTTATCTCTCGGGTGGCGGCGTTGCAGCGGGTTCGCTCGGTCTGCCGGACTTGGGCATCAACAATCTTGACGACGTGCTCACCGACGTGCGCCGCATCACCGACGTGTGTGACGTGCCGCTGATGGTGGACATTGACACCGGCTTTGGCCCCAGCGCGTTCAACATCGCGCGCACCGTCAAATCGCTGATCAAATTTGGCGCGGCCGCGTGCCATATCGAAGATCAAGTCGGCGCAAAGCGCTGTGGTCATCGCCCGGGCAAGGAAATCGTCACCACCGAGGAAATGGTCGACCGTGTGAAGGCCGCCGCTGACGCAAAAATCGATCCCGAGTTCTTCCTGATCGCCCGCACTGACGCCATTCAAGTGCACGGTGTCGACGCCGCGATTGAGCGCGCCATCAAGTGCGTGGAAGCCGGCGCTGACGCGATCTTCGCCGAAGCCGCGTATGACCTACCAACGTATCGACGCTTCGTCGACGCGGTCAAGGTTCCGGTGCTGGCAAACATCACCGAATTCGGCCAAACGCCGCTGTTCACAGTCGAAGAACTCAAGAGCGCCGGTTGCGGCATCGTGCTCTACCCGCTGTCCGCTTTCCGCGCCGCTAATAAGGCCGCAGAAAACGTCTATCAAGCGATCCGAAAAGACGGCCACCAAAAGAACGTCATCGACACCATGCAAACCCGCATGGAACTCTACGACCGCATCGGTTACCACGCATTCGAGCAGCACTTGGATGCGCTGTTTGCAGCCAAGAAGTAATGCTTCCGAGGCGCAGCATGTGTGACAAACGTAGCCTTGAGAAGCGCAGCGCGTCAAGGCAAATTGGTGCGGACTCGAGTGCCGCGTTGAGCTCCGGACGCGCTTCGCTTCTCCGGGCTACGGCGCTTGTTGCAATCGTTTTGGCCTTAGTTGGCTGTGCTGGTTCGCCATTAGCGTTCAAGTGGGCGGACGAAGACGGCGCGAGAATCAAAGCTTCTTTGACGAACGAAAACATTAAATTCGTCCGAAATTGCGAGGCGTGGAACGTTGCAGTCGGCAGTCCGATGGTGCAAGATGAAACACTGACATTGACGGTGGGAGGCACCAACGCGTCTGCGTGCTTCTTCACAACAGATCAGCGCATGATCGTCGTTAGCCCGTACGCTAGTCGACCGAACATCGAAATGAATCTCAAGTCGAGCTTGAGTTGGTACGCGTACACAGGCGTAGCAGGACT
>JAKPSO010000113.1 GCA_029571495.1 Pseudomonadota bacterium | reverse complement strand
TCATTCCGCACCGCCGGTGTACGAAGACGCTGTCGCGCTGCTTGACAACACCGGCAGTCGTTTGCTCACGTCGCGCGAGACGCCGACCGAACGCTCGAATTACTTCGTGCGCGATTTGCGCAAACCCGTGGCCGATCAGCTCACTCAACTGACGAATTTCCCGCACCCAACTCCGCAGCTTGCGAACATCACGAAAGAGCAGATTCGCTACAAGCGCGCCGATGGCGTGGATCTCACGGCGACGCTGTATTTGCCGCCGGGCTATGACGCCAAGCGCGACGGGCCGCTGCCGATGCTGATGTGGGCCTACCCGCAGGAGTTCACAAGCGCCAATGCGGCGAGCCAAGTCACGTCGTCGCCGTATCGATTCAACAACGTGAGCTATTGGGGGCCGCAGGTCATGCTTGCAATGGGCTACGCGGTGTTGGATCGCTTATCGGTGCCTATCATCGGCGAGGGCGGCAAGGAGCCCAACGACACCTATTTGCCGCAACTGATCGCCAGCGCCGAAGCTGCGGTCAATGAAGTGGTTCGCCGTGGCGTCGCCGATCGCGAACGTATCGCCATCGGTGGGCATTCTTATGGTGCGTTCATGACCGCGAATTTGCTGGCGCATACATCGCTATTTCGTGCAGGCATCGCCCGGTCGGGGGCGTACAACCGCACGCTAACGCCGTTTGGCTTCCAAGCCGAGGAGCGCACGTTCTGGAATGCGAGGGACGTGTACAACGCGATGTCGCCGTTCAACTTCGCCGACAAAATCAAAGCGCCACTTTTGATGATTCACGGTGAGCAGGACGACAATCCAGGCACATTTCCGGTGCAGAGCGAGCGTCTGTTCCAAGCCATGAAGGGCTTAGGCGGCACGGCGCGATTGGTCATGCTGCCCAACGAGAGTCACGCGTACCGGGCACGTGAGTCAATTTCGCAGATGCTGTACGAGACCAACCTGTGGCTCGACAAATACGTGAAAAACGCCAAGCCGCTTGGCGGGGACGCGCGCAAGCCGTAGTCGTCCACACCGCGTCGCGTTGAGAGCGGGCCAAGGCGCGCATTGGCTTAAACTCCCGCCTGCAAAAAATTACATTTGGGGCGGGGATTCGCGATGTTGCTCGGATTTGTTTTTCTGTATTTGCTGGTGACGATTGGCATCGGCCTGTGGGCCGCCAAGCGCGTGAAAAACACCGCAGACTACGCCATCGCGGGCCGCCATCTACCGCTCATCATGATTGTCACGACGACGTTCGCGACGTGGTTTGGAAGCGAGACAGTGCTCGGGATCGGGGCGAAATTCGTTCAGGGCAATTTGGGTACGGTCGTTGAAGACCCGTTCGGCGCTTCGTTTTGCTTGATCTTCGTCGGCCTCTTTTTCGCGGCGAAACTGTACAAACTCACGCTGCTGACGATCAGCGATTACTACCGCCAACGTTTCGGCAAGGCGGTCGAAATTTTGTGCTCCATCATCATCATGTTGTCTTACCTTGGTTGGGTCGCGGCGCAGGTCACAGCGCTTGGATTGGTGTTCAACATCTTGTCCGCGGGCTCGATTACGTTCGAGTGGGGCATGGTCATCGGCGTCGCGTCGATCTTGATCTACACGCTCTTCGGCGGCATGTGGAGCGTGGCGCTGACGGACTTTATCCAGATGATCGTGCTTGTCGTTGGGCTTTCAATCATCGCGGTGATGGCGGGCAACATGGCGGGTGGCGCAGACAAGGTCATCGCCTACGCGCAGAGTAAAGACATGTTCCGTTTCTTTCCGGAACCGTCGTTCAAAGAGAGCATGTTTTTCTTCGCGTCCGCGATCACGATGATGCTTGGATCAATTCCGCAACAAGACGTGTTCCAGCGCGTGATGTCCGCGAAGGACGTCAAGGCCGCGACGCACGGGCCGGTCATTGGCGGTATTTGTTACTTGCTGTTCGCGTTCGTGCCGATGTTTCTCGTCGTCGCCGCGCTCATCATCATGCCCGAGCAAACAGCGGAACTCTTGAAGGGCGATACCCAGAAGATATTGCCGACACTCGTGCTTGAACGCATGCCGTTTATTGCGCAGGTGATCTTCTTCGGCGCGCTGCTCTCGGCGATTAAATCGACGGCGTCCGCAACGCTCCTCGCGCCGAGCGTGACCTTCGTCGAAAACGTTTACAAGCACTTCAACAAACACATGACCGACGCGCAAACCCTGAAGGCGATGCGCGTGACGACGCTGATCTTTTCGGTGTTAGTGCTCGCCTATGCGATGGCCACGCGCGGCACAAAAATTTACGACATGGTGTCGGGCGCGTATCAAGTCACACTCGTCGGAGCATTCGTGCCGTTGGTGTTTGGGCTGTACTGGAAACGCGCGACGACGCAGGGCGCGATTGCGAGCATCGTGCTCGGACTCGGCGCGTGGTTGTTGGTGTATCTCGTGCCGGGTTGGTCCGAAGTGTTCCCGCAACAACTCGCTGGTCTCATCGCGTCGCTCGCAGGCATGCTCATCGGCTCGCTCGCACCACAAGCCATCGAAAACCATCGCGGCCACGTGCATCACTTCGCCGGGTCGGACGCGTAGGCGTAACGTCGCGCCGCGACGCGTAACAACTTTTTATGGCTAACGGCCATTGAGCGGTCGTTAGGCCTTTCTTTTTTCATAAGTCGATAACGTGAAAAATACTCGTGTAACAACCAGTGATCGCTCGTTTCCGGCGAAAAGTTGTACCAAGTGTGACCGATCATGCATCCGCGTTCCCCGCGTTGACC
>JAKPSO010000107.1 GCA_029571495.1 Pseudomonadota bacterium | reverse complement strand
GACAAAGCTGGCAAACCGCAAGAGTGGATGTACGTCGCTGACGAAGCGCACGGGTACCGCCTCGACAAGAACGTGTTTGAGTTCTACAACCGGTTCGATGCGTTTATGAAGAAGAACATGCCGATGACGCAGTAGTTCATCGCCAAATAAAAACGCGGCCGAGGCCGCGTTTTTTTGTCGTAGCGAATCACGTATTCGCGAGTTACCGGCTACTTCCCGATCTGCTCGTCCAAGAACTTGATCACTTGGGTGTACAAGTCAACGTTGTTTTCGAGCTTGCCGAAGCCGTGTCCTTCTTTTTCTTTGATCACGAAGGCCTTCGCGGGGTTGCCCGCCGCCTTTAGCGCTTTGTCCATGCGTATGATTTGATCAATTGGGACACGAACGTCGTCTTGGCCCGCATATAAAAAGACTGCACCCTTGATTTTGTCCGCGTGGTTCACGGGGGACATGTCGCGAGTGATCTGCGACCTCAGGTCATTGGTGCCGATGACAGCCTTCCAATAATCCGTAAATGCCGGATTGGCAACGTAGTCGGTTTCGATGGAAGTGTTTTGGTACACCAAATCCGTCACTGCTAAACCTGCAACAGCGCACTTGAAGAGGAACGGCGTTTTCACCATCGCTTGCAGCGCCGCGTAGCCGCCGTAACTCGCACCGGAGATACAGGCACGCTTTGGATCGGCGTAGCCTTCGTCCACGGCCCATTTGAGCGCGTCTTCATGGTCTTCTGACATCTGGCGGCCGATGGTGCCAAAACCCGCAGCAAAGATCTTGTTACCCATGCCCGGCGTGATGCGGAAATTGGGGACGAGTACTGCGTAGCCGCGGGACGCAAAGAGCTGGCCTTCAATCGTGCCGAAGCCGGCGCCGAAGCGATCTGCACGCACGGTGGGGCCGCCGTGAATGTGCACGACGATTGGGAGGCGAGTGCCGGCTTTGTAATCCTTAGGTAGGAAGAGGTAGCCCGGAATTTCAAGTCCATCGCGCGTTTTGTAGCGAATCGGGCGCTGCTCCACGAGCTTGCCGTCTTGCCAAGGTTTTGCTGCGCCGATCTCTTCAAGCGTGAGCTTAGTTTGATCCAACAAGTACCAGCGCATCGGTTTGATGTCGCTATAGGAGGAGACAAGGAACTTCTTGCCGTCCGGAGTGCGGATGAACGAGTTGATCATGTTGGGTAACGCGGTGTCGAGCAGGCGTTGTGTCCTGGCGCGTCCTTCGTCAACCCACACGGTTTCCCGGCGATCAGCCTCGACGCGATAGCCGAGTACCTTGTTCGTCTCCGGATCAATCAGCGGACCGGGAACATCGCCACCCTGCGAGTCCGCACCCATGTCGTATTTCGGATGGGCGGCGATTTGTTCGCCGAGCTTCTTGGTGATGGTGTCGTAACGATAGACAGCCATCGTGTCACGGTCACGATTGGTAGCGACTTGCATCGTCACACCGTCTGCTTCGATGGCGAGCGGAACGAAAACAGAGCCTTTGTCGCGGTTGTATCGCGCAATTTCTTCCCACGGGCTATTCGCGTCTTTACGCAAATGCACAACGCGCGTCAGTTCGTCCTTCACGTTGGACACTACGACGCGCGGTACGAGCTTGTCGTCCAGCAACCAGTCGAACGTCAGATCGACCGGGCGTCCTGACGTGAGTATGGTCGTGCGTCCATTGTTCAAATTGAGACGATAGAGATCGACCGAGTCGGCTGAAGTTTGGTTGCCTTGTACGATGATTTCATCCGTGCTGCCGGGGATCGTGCGCACAAATTCAAGCGAGCGATAGACGGTTTGATTTCGAGCGCGGGTTTCGCGGACGGTCGCCGCCAATCGTCGCGATCCAGAGCCATCGCGACCTATCACGAATAGTCCACCGCCATCAAATTGACCGGCGCCAGTCGGCGAGTTGAACTGACCCAACGAGAAGACCAGACGCTCGTCGCCGACCCAATTCACGCTGACGACGTCGTAGTCGTCGAACGACGTCAATAACGTGCCCTTTCGCGTGTCAAGGTCCATCACCAGCAAGTTCATACGGCCCTTGTGCGGGGCCGTTGCGGCGAGGTATTTGCCGGATCGCGATAGCGTGGGGCTGGCAAGTTGCGGCGGTTTCCACGCTTCTTCGACAGTGAGCGGGGCAGTTTGCGCCATTGCCGCAGCCGCTAGGCAGCAGGCAAGCGCAAACGAGAACAGGCGATGGATCATGATGAAAAGCCTCGTGAGGGTTGAAATAAACGGAGCGGGCGCGATCGCAAGCGGTGACGCTTGCCATTGAAATTGAGCGGATCATATAAAAATGTCCCGCGGGGAACGCTTAGAAATCGACCGTAAACGCCCGCTGGACAAGGCTTTTGCCTCATGCAGGCGCTGCGATTTCGTCGTTGGTCAAACCGAATTACCGCTCATCCTGCGCAATCGTCGGGCGTCGCAAATTTGGAACTTTTTTGTGAGATTGCCTAAAACTGATGTTTCGGGGGCGTTCATGGGTCAATGCAGGTTGCGATCGACGACCCTTAGCCGGAAACCGCGGAAACCGCAGAAACCGAAGAAACCGCGGAGACGCTGCTACGCGGCGCGCGACTTCAACGTCATCATCACTGTCACGAAATGTTGGGTTCCGTTACGCGCTGTTGCAATGTAGCAACGTGCCGCTAACAGCTTTATCTTTGAAACGACCGCTAAATAGCCGTTACACGGTTATTTGATGAATAGTCGACTTATATAAAAAATATTCTCAAAGCGCCGCTTGTAAGCCGATAGTGGCCAAAAGCTGTATCACCAATTGGCCGCCAATGTCGTGTGGTTTAAAACGAGCTTGCAGCGTGCTGCAACTCGCGAATAGAAAAATAATGCAACAAAAACAATAAGTTACGTTTGTAAAGAAACGGGAGCTTCAGTATTCCGTCCCGCAGCATCACTGCGATCAATCGAACCGCGTCGCTGACAGTAGGCATTCACTCGTGCAGAATCAACGAGTCATCAATTTGTCATCTTTCGGGGTACTTATGGAAATTAAACGAAAGCACATTGCGATTGCGGTTATCAACGCAATGGCGGCTATGGTGGTTTCGAGCACTGCTTACGCGCAGTCGGCCGATCCGCAAAAAGTTGAGCGTGTAGAAATCACGGGTTCAGCGATCAAGCGTATCGACGCGGAAACTGCGTTGCCGATCATGGTCATGACCAAGAAGGACATTGAGCGTACAGGCGCCACATCTGTTACCGAATTGATCCAGAAACTGCCTTCAATGCAGGGCTTTACTGAAGCGTCTACGTCTGTTGGCGGCGGTGGCGGTGGTCTATCGTCGGCGTCGTTGCGTGGTTTGGGTTCGCAACGCACATTGGTGCTACTCAACGGTCGTCGTATGGCCGACTATGCAGGTCAAACGTTGACGGGCGCAGGACAAGGCATCGACTTGAATCTGCTGCCGCTCTCGTCAATTGAGCGTGTAGAAATTCTGACCGATGGTGCATCGACTCTGTACGGCACGGATGCAATCGCGGGTGTGGTGAACTTCATCACCAAATCGACCTACACGGGCATTGATGTCGCGGCGTCGTATTTCTCGCCCGAAAAATCGGGCGCTAAAGAAAGCACGATTTCCGCGACGGCGGGTTTTGGTGACCTGAATAAAGACGGTTACAACGTCCTCTTGTCGTTGACGCACAATGCGCGCGAGCAACTGCGTGCCGATCATCGCCACTTCGATCGCATCTATGTTGGCCAGATAGCTATTGCGGACGATGGTGTCCGGAATGG
>JAKPSO010000105.1 GCA_029571495.1 Pseudomonadota bacterium | reverse complement strand
CTCGTTGAACTCATCGAAATTCAACTAGGCGACTATCTGGGCGAAGACGACATCGTGCGTCTGGATGATCGCTACAGACGCGGCTAACACCGCGACTGCCCGCACCAAATTTAACGAACTCACATTGCCAGTAAGTCCATGAGCCCAAATCCGCACGTCTTTGATGTCACTGTTGAGAATTTTGAAACCGATGTGATTGCCGCGTCGGACAACACGCCCATCGTCATCGACTTTTGGGCGCCATGGTGCGGCCCGTGCAAAACGCTGACGCCGATTCTCGAAAAGTTGGCGCTGGAATACGGCGGTCGATTCCGGCTCGCGAAGGTCAACTCGGACGAGCAACAAGAAATTGCGGGAATGTTCGGCATTCGCTCGATTCCAACGGTCATCGCGCTCAAAGGGCAAAAGCCAGTGAGCGCATTTCAAGGCGCGCAACCCGAGAGCGCAGTGCGGCAGTTTCTCGACAAAATTTTGCCGTCGGTGACCGATGAAAAGCTCGGAAAGGCAAAGGAAAAACTGGACGCGGGTGACATCAACGGTGCGGTCGACGAACTCACCGTCGCGCTGGCCCTCAACCCTGGTCTCGATGCCGCGCGCATCATGCTTGCCGACATTGCCATGCGCGACAACCGCATCGAGGAAGCCAAGAAGCACCTCGAAGGCTGCAAGCCGATCACGGCGATGGAAGAAGATTTTCAGCGCGTGGCGACCAAAATCGTAGCCGCGGAAGAGGCTGGCAACTCGCCAGAAGCTGCCGCGCTAAGCGCCCGTATACAGGCCAATCCGAACGATCACGACGCACGCTTTCATTTGGCCGCCGTCTACGCGGCGCAGTCACAGTACGAGCCGGCATTTCAAACGCTTCTCGAATCGGTGCAGCTTGATCGCGCGTGGAACGAGCAAGCAGCGAAAAAGCGCATGGTCGAGTACTTCACGCTCGCCAAAGAGCAGCCAGAGCTTGTGCGTCGCTATCGCCAAGCGCTCGCGGCCACGCTCAATTGATGTTGCGCTGACTTCGCTGAGCCATGAGCCAAGCGTCGAACATTCGCGCTGAAACTTGGCCGCGCGTATCGGCGCTCTACGACGCTTACGACGACATTCCTGAGACCGACGTTGCCGCCCGCGACGCGTTCTTGCGTGAGGTGCGCCAACGTGAACCGGACGTCGCGCGAGAACTCGACGCACTGCTTCGCGCTGTCGCCCGTTCGTGGAGTACGCGCCCGGCGCCTGAAGCCATGGCGTTCAATGATGTTCTTGGCGCTGCTCTCGACGAATCAGAGGCCGCCCTCACACCCGGCCAACATTTCGGTTCATGGACGACCACACGCCGCGTCGGCACCGGTGGCATGGGCGAAGTTTGGCACGCAGAGCGCAACGACGGCATGTACACCGCGAGTGCAGCCATCAAGGTGCTGCGCAGCGACTTGTCCGCCGACACACTCACTTCACGCTTCGCTCGCGAGCGCGTGGTGCTTGCGCGACTCAACCACCCGAACATCACGCGTCTGCTCGACGCGGGCGTCGCCAACGGGCAAGCCTACCTCGTGCTGGAATACGTCGACGGCACACCGCTCGTGACGTACGTCGACGAGCACGCGCCGACCGTTGCCTCTCGTGTTCGACTTATCCGCGATATCGCTCGCGCCGTGGAACACGCGCACAGTCAACTCGTTTTGCATCGTGACCTCAAACCGTCCAATGTTTTGGTGACGACGAACGGCTCGGTCAAGCTTCTGGACTTCGGGATCGCGGCTGCGCTTGACGAAGTATCGATCACGCCGGCCGCTGGCACCGCGACGCAGTTGGGGGGGCGCGGCCTGACGCGCGAGTACGCCGCCCCGGAACAAATACTCGGCGAACCCACCGTGGCTGCGAGCGACGTCTATTCGTTAGGCGTCATGCTGTTTCAAGTGCTCACCGGCGAGACGCCATTCGGTGGAGCGGCAGTCCGTACTCCCGGCAGCGCACAGCGCGCCGCTCTCGAATACGCCGTTGTCCACACGGAGGCCCCTCGTGCTTCATCGCGTGTGATAGTCGCGCCACGAAGCGCCAACCCAACCATCGCGCCTGCCATCGGCTTTATGCCCCCAACCGATGTGCAGAACATTCGCGGCGATTTGGACGCGATCATCGCCAAAGCGCTGCGAAAGCCACCGACCGAACGTTATCTCACGGCGAGCGCGTTCGCGGCGGACCTTGATGCTTGGCTTGCGCAGACGCCGATCTCAGTGCGCGCGGAAGATCGGGGCTACCGCACGAAGCTTTGGCTGCGTCGCAACTGGAAGCTCGCTGCAGTAGGCGCGGTCGCCATCGCGGCAGTGCTCGGCGGCCTATTCATGAGTATGTGGCAACGAAACATCGCGCTTGCAGAGGCGGCGCGTGCCAATAAGGTCGCCGACTATCTCGGCGGTTTAATTCAAAGTGCCAGCCCAGACAATCATCAAGGGCAATGGCCCACCGTGGCCACGCTCCTCGAACAATCCGAGCACGATCTCGACACGTTGTTTGAGGGCGATCCGAAAACGCGCGCGATTCTGCTGCGCAAACTCGCGGACACCAATGACGCGTTGCAACGTGACACGACGGCCCTCAAGCAAGTCGAATCCCTTATCCAATTACTCGAATCCAACCCCCTCGTTGACGGTCCGGCCCTTGTCCACGCGCGCCGACAGCAAGCCGATCTGCTGATACGACTTCAACGCAACGACACGGCGCTTAAGATCATTGATGACGCGCTTCCGACCTGCCGCAAACACTTTGGCGAGGCCAGCGACGCTTGCGCCGCGCTACTCAATTCACGCAGCGCAACCCTCAGTAACCTCGGCCGTTACGCCGAGGCGCAGGAGGCCCTGAACACCTCCTCGAGCATCCTGCAGCACTTGCACCCTAACGATGTTGTTCAGCGCGTCGAAATCGCAAATCGCACGGCACAGCTCCTGACGCGGCGCGGCATGTGGCGCGACGCGCTGGCCACGCTTTCCGCGGTGGAACCCGACTTTCCGGCGTACGCCCAACGAAACAGCAAAGCGCCGCGCGAATTATTGGAGCTTCGCAGCACGCTGGAATCCATGCGTGTGCGCCTAGGTCAGTACGAAGGCGCGCGCGAACGTCTTCTCGCGTTGAAAAGCGAAGCACGCTCGCTACTTGGGCCTAACAACAAGCGAGAAAACGAGGCGCTGGTGTTGCTTGCCGTGCTCGCGTGCGAGACGGGTCGGTACGTTGAGTGCCTTGACTTGAGCCGCGAAGGGTTAGATTCGCTTCGATTGCAGCGCGGTATCGAACCGAGCGAACTGATCGTAAAAGAACAATCGGTACTGGGACTTGAAGTGTGGGTGGGTCAGGTCACTCCTGAGTCCGCCGCACTAAAGCTCGAGCAAACGCTTAAGGCTATTTCGAAAGCGTTGCCAACGCCAAGTGTGCATCGCTCACACCTTTACCGAACGAACGCCGCCGTCGCCGCCCGCGCAGGGCTAGTGGACATTGCACGGCGCTCACTTGACTTGGCTCGTGGAGACTTGGCGGCGGCGAAGGTTCAGGAGCCTGAGCGCATCGCGCAAGTGGATCGCGCTGCAGCGCTCGTGGCGTTCATCAGCGGCGAACCGAAGCGCGCGGTCGAACTTCTTGGCGAACGCTTTCGAGTGTTTGAGCGCGTGAAGGAAGGCGACACACCGCGACAAGCGGCATTGTGGTTGCAAAAAGCACTCTTCGAATTGGAGTTCGACGCCGCAGCGGCTCGCCAATCGCTATCCAAGAGCCAGGAAATTTACGGCCGCGCGGGCGGCGCACAGCCGCAGTTTCGAGCACTCACCGCCTACGCCGCAGCGCGCCTTTCGGGTGATGCGGTGGCGTTGCGTATGGCCGAGGATGATGTTGATCGCGTGTATGGCAGACCGCACCCAAATCCATGGCGCGCTCCGTTCTTGCCGAGTCAATAGCTCCAACATTGAGACGACGCATCCGGACGACTCGAGTTCGCCTGGATGCGCTTGTTCAGTACTTGTAAGCGCTACAGCCCGCTCACTCGCGCATCTTTCGGATAACTTACTTTGTAGTCCGCCGTGAGCTTTGCGCTCTTGCCCGGCGCGAGCGTTTGCGTCCACGCAACGACGCCGCGCTTGTCTTTCCAGGATTTATCCGTGGGCTGCGGGTTGAAGGCTTGTTCGACCTTGATGTCAGCGTCAGTACCTACGGGCGTCGCCTCCAATACTTCGATATTCGCGACGGTCTTGCGCATGTTCTCGATGGTATAGCCACGGTGCCATTCGCGTTCCTGACGATTGCCGATGAAGCCAGCGGTGGCGCTCTGCGTCTTTTGTGGCTCAACACGTACGCGCAACGATTCATCGCGTCCAAACGCGAGCGTGACGCTCTGTTCATCTCCCATATTCCACACAGTCTTGCCCACGAGCGCATTGTCACGCAACAGCTGCATATCGCCACGCGGCCACACCCCCTCTGGACGCGATACGTCCGCCATGACAAACGCTTCGTTCGACACATTCGGAACCACGCGGCTAAACACTTTCGCGGCGACCGTTTGGCTTCCTAGCGGCAGCGTTACACGTTGTCCGTTCGACGCAAGATCCACTCCGCCGGGTACCTCGAACTCGGTGCTGTAGGTGCCCTCAAAAACCGACGCATCAAACGTCGGCGGTAGCGTAGGCGCTCTCAAAGCCTTCATCGCGGGCGCTGGCGCAGGCGCTGACGCCGGCGCCATGTCATACATCGCAGCCGACCGCGCCACCATAGCCGGCAGAATGCCAATTTCCCATGGCCACGGCATCGGCGGCGTCGCGTTGTTACGCGGCTGGGCGGTCGACAAACGAAGTTGCACCCCGCGCCAATCTTCGCCACTCGACTGCGCGACAACAGCGAGGCGATCAAGCTTCACGGCGCCCGTCGCCGAATCCAGCGCCGCGCGGTACGCGGGCGTCCAGCCGGGACCGTTGACTTGATAGATCAGACGCAGTTCGCCGGCCTTAGTCGCCGCAACACGCACACTCACCTCACGGTACTCTTCGGCTTTCGGACCAGCCGCTTCACTGTCGGCCGTCAGCGCGGCGATTTGTTGCTCGATCAGTTCCTTTTGTCGCGCAAGCTTCTGTTGCTTTACGAGCGTCGTGCTCACGGCGCGGCGCACGCTTTCAACCGTGGTGTCCAAGCTGCCAACTGGCGCGGCGGCCCGCGCAGCACCGCTCTCGGGAGCATTGAGGGCCTTGATGTAGGCGAGCACCGCTTCGTTGGCCGACACGTCGGCGTCTAGCGCAGCGCGCTGATCTTCCAACTCACGAATCTTCGCGTCGTTGCTGCCCAAATTGCAGCGCGTCGCAAGCGCCTTCGGCACGGTCTTCACGCTCACGTCACCCACGCGAATTCCAGCATCCGCCTCGACACGAAGCGTGTTCGTATCAAACGTCGTCGGCAGACAGGTCAACCGCACTTCGCCCGCGTTCGCGGCAACCGGCGCCACGCGCTCGACCGCTGCGACGCCGGGGTAGAGCGTGACCCGTTTGATCACGCTGTCGGCGGCGTTGGCGTGCCCGAGCGCGGCAAAGCACGCGGCGGCGAGCAGAAGTTTCGGGAAGTAAGTCATGGCAGTAGTCCTTTGGTGATGAGGTAAGACTACATGAACGAACGAGGTGCGCGAACGGGGTTAAACGTCAACCCTTTATCTGTCATTCCCGTGCAGGCGGGAATCCAGAACTAGCCCTCGGAAGCACCGTGCATCTACTTTCTGTACGCCGAACGGTCTCGGTTCCCGCCGCCGCGGGAACGACAGCCCCTCTTCCCAGCATACAAATCCGCTTGCATCAAGCGATAGAGACTCAACGCCCCCGCTTCACCAACAACGGCTCGCTAACACCCTCGACGCCGACCAACGCGAGCGCAGCGAGCAAGGTGTTTTGCGGGCCGCGCCATGCGTTGAGCGGTGAATACCATTCGCCCGGCGAGTGCGAGCCGCCGCCAACGCCTCCGCCGCCGAGCGTGATCGCTGGTATGCCGAGCGCGATAGGTGTGTTGCTGTCGGTACTTGATCCACCGATAAAGAAGTCTTTCACGCCCAGCGATTGCGCAGCGCGCACGCCAACCTGCGTGATCAGACTGTCGCGCGCTTGTGCACCCGCCGGTCGGTCGCCGACCAGCTTGATATCAACCTTGACGCGGCCCGGTTGCTTCCAGCGCGCGTTTTCGTCCTCCGCCGCGGCGCGCGCAATGGCGAGCATCTTCGCTTCGAGTTTCGCGAGTTCATCGGCGCTGTTTGAGCGCATGTCGAGTCCGATTTCCGCATCGGCGGCGATGGCGTTCACCGAAGTGCCGCCTTTGACCGTGCCCACGGTGTAGGTAGTTTTAGGTTGTGACGGAGTTTCCACGTCGGCCATCTTCGCAATCGCGCGGCCCATCGCATGCGTCGCGCTGGGCATGCCAAATGCAGCGAAGCTGTGGCCGCCGGGACCAATAAACGAAATCTTGAAGCGACGGCTTCCTGTCGCGGCGTTCACGACGCGGTCGATGCCCAAGCCGTCAAGCGAAATGAAACCGTCAATATTTTTGTGGTCACGAAACAGCGCTTTCACGCCACGCAAATCGCCCAGCTCCTCCTCGCCCGTCGTCGCCACAAACCACACGTCACCGACCGTCTTCAATGCGTTCGACTGCATCGCGCGCATCACGGATAGGAGCGCGGCAAGGCCACGGTTGTCATCGTAAATTCCCGGTGCCGAATAGCGCTCGCCCTGCTTCTTTACCTTGACGTCGGTGCCCTCGGGAAACACCGTATCCAAGTGCGCCGACACCACCAGCGTCGGCCCTTTGCCCGAACCCGCTCGCCGCGCGATCACGTTGCCCTCGCCATCAATCGTCGCGTCTGCAAACCCCAGCGCCTTCACGCGTTTCAAGTATTCGGCAGCCTTCACTGCCTCCTTAAACGGCGGCGCAGGAATCTCAGTCAACTCAATCTGATCCCGCAACGTGCGCTCGTCGTCCGCCTCAATTGCCGCCAATGCCGCCTTCACGGCCGGCGCAGCCAACATGCGAGAAAACGCAACCTCCACCGGCGCGCTAATAGTAGGCGCAAGCGCCAAATCGGCGGGCTGCGCCAGCGCCGCACCAGCCAAAAGAGCCGCCGCAATCGCAGCGAAAAGAAGACGAGTTTTCATAACCAGAATCCGATCAAAATAATGCGTGACGACGAAGTCAATCGCAAGGTTATCTGCGCGCGCACGCGAACGGCAGCGAGACGCGCCGTTCTCGGAACGGATTGGCATTGACGTAACAGCTTTGTGCCGTGAGCGACCTTCCGATGGCCGTTGTGCGTTGTTTTTTGTGTTTGTCGACAATTAACGCAAAAGTGCCTGTAAGCTCCATTTGGCGGTCGCTGGAACGTAAAAGCTATAAGGCAGACTGATCGCGAGTCGATGTGGTTCACGGAAACCCGAATGCGAGCATCCGGACAACGGATTTCGGGGCTCATGCATTCCGAACGTCACTACATGTGGCACCAATAGCTGCTAGATTGACAACGATAAAATCGCAGTATGAAGAAAATTCTCGGCAGCGTTATTGCACTCACCGTTGGTTCTTTCCTAACGGCGTGCGTAACGAATCCGCCAGTCGAAGAGACGGTCGTCGATGGCGTATTGATTGCACGCGAATTTGTGCAAGCAGCACGGCAAAGTGCGAGTGATTCCACCATGGGAGTAATGGTTGGAAAAGGCCTCTTTGTTCCAATCCCGCTATACGGCCCCGGTCCGCGCGTGAATTGGTATCGTCACGACGTGCGCTTGGCAGACGGCAGCGTTGTTTCTGTTGTTGCGCAAGGCGAGACACACGATGTTGGTGATTGCGTACGGATTTTTAGGCGCGCAGAGGGTTACGTGCAACGGCGCATTACGTTCGGACAGAACTGCCTTGCCAAACACTAGGTTTCCGTAGTCCGTACGCTCGCGTCGGGACTCCAGTAAACAATCATCGCGACGCGATCAAAATTCGGTCCGCCGGGGTCCCCGTGTATTCGACCCCGAGGAGCGGAGCAACAGGCGGTCCAAGACCAAAACCATGAGCCCACCGCGCGCGGTTAGCGCGCCATCGGGCGATTTGTTTTGGTCCCGCCTGTTGCGAGCACCGGAGGATCAGGGCGAATGTCGGGGTCGCCTTTTCTTTGGTTACTTTCTTTTGGCGAAGCAAAAGAAAGTGACTTGCTGTCGGGCAACCCCCGACTTGTTGGCTACTGGCCCCGCGCGGCCATGGAGCGCGCCAGCGGCGATACAAACCACGTTGGCACGTATCAATTTGCGGCGCAATAGGATTGCGCCCTACGAGTTCATGGTTCGACAAGCGCACCATAAACAGGTGGTGGCTACGCGGCCGCCGCGTGAAACTCAAACCCTCGCCCCGGCGCGCTGGCGAGCAGCCGTTGCGTATAAGCATGTTGCGGCGAAAGGAATACATCTCTCGTTGCGCCCTCTTCGACGACCAATCCTTTCTGCATCACGATCACACGATCACATATTTGCGCAGCGACGCGCAAATCATGCGTGATGAAGAGGATAGAGAGATTAAGTTTCGCTTGAATTTCTTCGAGGAGTTTCAATACTTGCGCTTGCACCGACACGTCCAGCGCGGATACGGCTTCATCGCAGATCAACACTTCTGGGTCGAGTGCTAGCGCGCGCGCGATGCTGATGCGTTGCCGTTGGCCGCCGGAGAATTCGTTCGGGTAGCGCGACAGCACGTCCGGGCTCAGGCGAACGAAGCTCATGAGTTCGCGCGCACGCGCCATCGCTACGTCACGCGACACGCCGAAGTTCAACGGACCTTCGATGATCGCTTCGCCCACGCGCTGCCGTGGGTCGAGCGAACGGTACGGGTCTTGAAAAATAATCTGGATGCGTTTGCGCGCGAGTTTGAGGCTGTCGCGATGCACGGTGTCGAGCTGCGTGCCTCCGAGCATCATGTCGCCCGTCGTCGGATCGATGAGTCGCGTGATGCAGCGCGCGACGGTGCTCTTTCCGGAGCCGGATTCGCCAACGATTCCGACGGTTTCGCCGGGTCGCAGCGAGAGGTTTACGTCTCGAGCAGCGACAGTCTCGCGTTTCTTCTGAAGCCAACCGCCGCTTGTGTACGTCTTGCCCAAACCTTTGATAGAGAGCACTGCCGCACCGGTATGCGTTTGTCGCTCGTGCGGCGGTTCGATGCCCGGCACAGAGGCGATCAACATTTGGGTATACGCCTCGCGCGGCTCGCGCAGCACCTGATTCTTGGTGCCAGCTTCGACTTGCTTGCCGTGTTGCAGCACAACCACGCGATCAGCAATTTCGGCGACTACGCCCATGTCGTGCGTGATGAACAACACGGCGGTTCCGCGCTCGCGTTGCAGCGTTTTGATGAGGGTGAGCACTTCGGCTTGCGTGGTCACGTCAAGCGCCGTTGTGGGCTCGTCGGCGATCAGTAACTTGGGCTCAAGGATGAGCGCCATGGCGATCATGATGCGTTGCCTCTGCCCGCCCGAAAGCTGATGTGGATAACTCGCGAAAATGCGCTCGGGTTCTGGCAATTTCACAGCGTCAAACATCGCGAGCGTCTTCGCCTTGCGTTCGCTGGCCGAAAGATCAGTGTGTTCGGCGAGCAATTCATCAAGCTGGTCGCCGCAGGTCATCACGGGGTTCAGCGCCGTCATCGGTTCCTGAAAAATCATCGCGACGTCGTCACCGCGAATTTCGCGCAGCTGAGTCGGCGTGAGTGCGAGCAAATTCACGTCACCCAAACGAATTTCGCCAGACGCGACGCGTACGTTGTCGGGCAACAAACCCATGACCGAGAACGAGATCACCGATTTGCCGGAGCCGGATTCACCCAGCAAGCAAAGAATTTCGCCCGCGTTCACGTCGAAGCTAATGTGCTCGACGGCATGCTCACGGTCCGCGCCGGCGGGCAGCGCGATCGTGATGTCGCGAACGGACAACACCGGAGTGGCTGGCACCGGGGCGCTCATCGCGCACCTCCGCGTTTGTTGAATTTCGGGTCGAGCGTGTCGCGTAGCCCATCGCCCAACACGTTGACCGCGAGCACCGTGAGCCCCAAGAAAATGCCCGGGAACCACATATTGTGCGGGCTGCTCGAGAACACGACGCGCGCCTCCGCCATGATGTTGCCCCAAGTGGGAATTTCACTAGGCAAACCCAACCCGAGGAAGCTCAAAATCGCTTCGAGCAAAATCGCTGACGCGCACACGTAAGTGCCCTGCACAATCATCGGTGCGATAGAGTTCGGAAGCACGTGCTTGAGCAAAATCTTCCACGTGGGTGTACCGATGGACACCGCGGCTTCGATATACGGTTCTTCGCGAATCGAGAGCACGAGCGAGCGCACGAGTCGCGTGACGCGTGGAATTTCCGGGACGGCGATTGCGATGATGACCGTGGACAGCCGCGCGCCCCACGCAGCGACCAATGCAATGGCGAGCAAGATGCCGGGAATGGCCATCATGCCGTCCATCACGCGCATGAGAATCGCGTCTACTCGCCTGAAGTAGCCCGCCATCAGTCCAAAAAACGTGCCGATGATGAGCGACACAATCGCGACTGTCACACCGACGGTGAGCGAAACCCGCGCGCCGTAAATCACGCGGCTGTATATGTCGCGGCCGAAGCTGTCGGTGCCCATGATGAGCGTGCGCTGCGCCGTTTGATTGTCGGGACCAGTCCAGTCCACTTGCGCCATCGGCTTTTGATTCATGTTGACAGCGTCAAGCCACGCGGGGTCGACTGTGCCCAAGATCGGAGCCGCGAGCGCGATCAGCACCAGCACCGAGAGAATGATGAGTCCGAAGCGGACCGCGCCGTTTTTCAGGACGCGCTTTAGAGTCGCGTTCATCAGTAGCGAATCCTCGGATCAAGAAACAGGTACGACACGTCAACAAGCAAATTCACGAGCACGTACAAAAACGCGAAGAACAAAATCACGGCTTGAATCACCGGAAAGTCTCGTGCGAGCACGGCGTCGACGGTCAACGTGCCAAGCCCAGGTATCGAGAACACACTTTCCGTCACGACCACGCCACCGATCAACAGCGCGACGCCGATACCAATCACCGTCACGATGGGTACCGCAGCGTTCGCGAGCGCATGCTTGATGAGCACACGCGCTTCAGGGAGCCCTTTGGCGCGCGCAGTACGCACGTAGTCTTCCGTGAGCGCTTCGGCCACACTCGCGCGCGTCACACGTGAGATGAGCGCCACATACACGATAGAGAGTGTCAAAGCTGGAAGCAATAAAT
>JAKPSO010000096.1 GCA_029571495.1 Pseudomonadota bacterium | reverse complement strand
GAACAGGTCCGAACGAAGCCACTCCTTTGGCGTAAGACCAACGGCCTTGCGGAATGTACGGCCAAAATGGCTCTGATCGGCAAAGCCAGCGCCATGGGCGGCGTCGGCCAGCTTCGCGCCTTCGCGCAAAAGTCGCTTGGCGAGATCGACCCGCCGGTATTGCAGATAGCGATAGGGGCTGGTGCCAAGCAACGCGCGGAAATCGCGCGAAAGCTGCCAGCGGTCACAGCCAGTCACTTGTTCAAGTTCCTCAAGTCGCGCGCCGACAACGACGGCGGTGTCGAGAAATTCGCGCGCCCGCATGACGGCTGTTCGGTTGGCGATCCTGACGGTTGCCACTTTGCCAGCCACATCGTTCATGGCTTGCGCCATATCGTAGAGTGCATCTTCATACGCACCGGGATCGGCTACGACAGCGCAGTCGATGACTATGCTCATGGCCGCCGCGATCAAGGCAGCATTCGTCGAGACGCCATTGGGCACAAACGGCAAATCCGCGCCCCCAAGCACCGTCTGCACGTGGGCTGGCGGAATATAGGCGGCCCGGTAGCTGAATCCCGCCTCATCGCAGCAGTGGCCGTCGTGTAATTCGTCGGGATGGAGGATTAGCACCTGCCCAGGCAGCGAGTGTCGCATTGCCCCGCGATAGTTGAACGATTGCACCCCAGTCACAGTCAGGGCGACAGTGTACGTATCGTGCCGATGCGGCGAAAACGCAGCCCCTGCCAGCCGGTTCGCGACTCGCTCGATCGAATCGAACGAGTCGGTCGAACGCGAAGGGGACGGGGAAAGCGTTGCAGAAATCATCGTTAGTGCGTTGGGCGTGCAGGCATACTGGCCACAGCTTTAACAAAAACCCATGAACATGCAACACGCCGTTTGTGTCATGCAATCGAACGCAAGGACTTGGGTGACCTTGTCCATTGCTGAATCGCCTTCGTTTTGTTTCGACGAAGGCTTTGCAGGAATGTGTCCGCGACCGTCGACGGGATCGAGGGAGGTTACCTGCAAAACCGCGGCTGACGCTGTGCATTCGATCAGACGTATCGCCGTCAGCCCAATGCCTTTGACAACGCCGTAACCCGCGATGGCGGTCTTACCAAACCCAGAACATCCACCCTCGTGGTGCAGCGCGTTGTGTGCGCACACAAATCCTTTGCGCGGGGATATCCGCTGCTGATACAGCTCGATCAGCCGGAGCGCAAAGTATTGTTGTGCTGTCAAGTGCACTCTGCCTTGCTGAGCTCAATCAAACAACGACCCCAGCAAGCTACCGATGCCGTCGGCGACAAGATCAACGATGCCGTCGCTACTTGAGGACGCGACATCGCTGACGGCGTCGAGGGCCGAGCCGCCGACGTCAGAGGCGACGCTGCCTATGCTGCTCGCAGCATCCGCCAAACCGGAACTCGCACTGGAATTGCTTGAGAACAAATTACCCAGCTCGTTCAACAATCCGCCGCCCGATTCGGTCGCCGCGCTGGTGGCGGACCCGAACAACGCATCGGTTGCGCTGGGCAACGCATCACTGGCCCTGCTGAGCATTCCGCTTGCAGCGTCGGTTGCGCCGCTCACGCCGGACGTGAGCGATGATGTCAATCCGCTGAGCGCAGAGGACGCGACACCGCCGCCGTCGAGCGCACTTCCAAATAGTGCGTCGGTGGCCGTGGGCAGCGCGCTTGCGGCATCACCGGCGTTACTGTGGAGTGAGTCAAGCAAACCGCCGGTGACCGGCGCACCGTCGGCGAGCGCGCTGCCGGTGGCCGCGCCTGTTGCGGCGGGAATCGCGCGTGAGGCGCCACTGCCGATGCCGCGTGTCGCGGCGCGACCCAGCGCAAAGAGAATGTCGGCTGCGAGATCGACGCCGTTGTAATCCCAGCTGCTCGATGAGGAGCTGCCGTAGCTGTACCCGGGCGATGACGACGATGCCTGTTGCGGGACAGGTCGTTGCCGTTCTTGCAAATAGTGATCAATGGCCTTCTTCGCAGCCTCGCGGTCGAACACAGACACCGGCGCGCGGCAGTATTCGCAAGCGTCAGTCTTACCGATGTTGACCGGCGCGGCGCAACTTGAGCACTTGATTTGTTGCACGCTGGTGGCGAGCTTGGCGCGCTCTTGTTGCGTGAGTTCGCGAACGAATTGTTTTTCGGCGAGAAAGTTATAGAACGTGGTGAGTCGACCGTGGCCCTTCGGGCACGCTTGATAGGCGAAGCGCGTGTTCTTCACGCGATCATTGGTCAATCGCATGCCGGTGCCGCAGGTGACGCAGCGCAGGCCTTCACCGAATTTGCTCGTGGCCGTGCTCGACGCGCCGCCGCGTTCGTTGATCAGCTGAAACAACGCGACGGTGCCGTCGGGTGAGAGTTGCGAGCTTTCCCATTGATCGAACCAGATCGCGTTGCAGTCGTGACAGACGTCGATTTCGATGTTTTGGTTGTAGTGCCCCGGCAGCGCGTAGAGCGACATCAGCGTACTGCAATTGGTGCAGTGCTTGGTCGACGGTTTACTTTGCAGCGGTGGAAATTGCGAAGCAGACATGGTGTGGTTCTCGTAGGCTGTGGCCGGAGTCGATGCGCGGTGAAACGCGCGAGCGTCGATAACGGGCGTTAGCTTAGCGAGTATTTCTGTCTGTTGCTGCGGTACGCTGGCATTCGCGACGAATCGCGGAGCGCCGGGACAGAGCGTCTATTCGTCGGATGGATCGCGGTCGTTTTTGCGTCCCCACGGTCGCGAACGACCAAAACTGGAGCGCGGCTGCCGTGAAAACGACGACTCGCGCTCGTCAACCGCGGGCTTCGGCGGTGGCGGCGCTTTGGGAACGATTTTGAACGCGTCGCCCAAGTGAAAACCACGACTCAGCAGGAAGCGAATTTGCCTTTGCCGTTCTTTGTCGTCTGCAGGCGCTTCACCGAAGCGGCGCGTCCACAGGGCCGTAGCGACTTCCATTTCGTCTTGTTCGAGCGACTCCATCGCGGCTTTAGCGACATCTTTCTTGATGCCAGCTTGCGCCATTTTGTCTTCGATGTAGCGACGCGACGCTTGCCCCGTGAGGCGTCGTACTATGGCTTCGGCGTAGCGATCATCCGACTGCCAACCTTGCGCCGCGAGATCGTCCACGACACGCTCGATTTCGTCTTTGGCGGGCGCGGCAGTTTGCGCGTCTTGTCGTGCGCGACGCGCTTTGGCCTGCGCGAGCTTGCGCAGCAACTCTTCGCGGGAGTGCTCACGCGTCGTGAGAAGGCGCAGCGCTTTATTGCGTAGCTTTTGAGCGGCTTCTTTCTTGTCGCGTTCGTCTTGGTCCGGTGGCGTGCTCATAACGCGATTATTGCGCGCGGTGGAGGCGTTTGGAAAGGCGAGGGAGAGTTGCATGCGTTCACCTCCTACGATGCCCAGTGTCGGGCAAAAACTTGCGCCACATCGGGATGGCGCTCAATCATCAAAAGTGTCGCCAAGAACGCCGGGCGACTCTTGGCCAAATGCGCACGCGTGCCAGACCACTTCGACACCGTCGCCGCCAAAATATCAAGCGCACCCAGCTCGACACCGGACAAGTATGGCGACGCGGCAAAGGTATCCGCGAAGATGTCCCACGCCTTGTGCAGATTGGCGCGCGCGGCAGTGCGAATACTGCTGGTGATCGGCTTCTTCGGGTCAACGCACCATCGCTGCGGATAATCGCTCACGCTCACCGCGGCGTAACAATTGGCCGCGACGTAAACCAAACCGCGCATCGCGACAGCGCGACGCGACGCATCCTGCGGGAGCAACCCGGACGACGGAAACGTCAACCCAAGGTGGATGAGAATCGCCGCGCTTTCGGAAACGACCGTGCCGTCGCCCAGCACGAGCGTCGGAATTTGCTTCAGCGGATTGACGCGCGCCAGTTCCGGTAACGCGGAATCGGGCTCCCATTCGGACGCACGAACGACCTTGAACGGGGCGCCGCACCGCTGCAGCGCCACCTCGATGGCGGCGCTGCCTGAGCCTGTCGTACCGTAAAGCGTGTACATGCTCTGCTCCAGTGACCCACGTTACAAAACGCGGGGCTGCGTTACGCGGACTATTCGTCCGGCGAGCCTTCGTCTTTGGACACCGCGCCACCGATGGTGATGCCGATTTTTTCGCGAATCTTGTCTTCGATTTCTTTGGCGAGCGCAGGGTTTTCGCGCAGATAATCACGTGCGTTGTCGCGGCCCTGACCAATGCGGTTGCCGTTACAGCTGTACCACGCGCCGGATTTTTCGATGAAGCCGTGCTCGACGCCCATGTCGATGATTTCGCCTTGGCGCGAGATACCCGTGCCGTACATGATGTCGAACAGCGCTTCTTTGAATGGAGGCGCGACTTTGTTCTTGACCACTTTGACGCGGGTTTCGTTGCCGACGATTTCGTCGCCCTTTTTGATCGCGCCGATGCGGCGAATGTCGAGGCGCACCGAGGCGTAAAACTTGAGCGCGTTACCGCCGGTGGTCGTTTCCGGGCTACCGAACATCACGCCGATTTTCATACGGATCTGGTTGATGAAGATCACGAGCGTGTTGGTGCGCTTGATGTTGCCCGTGAGCTTACGCAGCGCTTGACTCATGAGGCGGGCTTGCAGGCCAGGCAATTGGTCGCCCATTTCGCCTTCGATTTCGGCCTTCGGCACGAGCGCGGCGACGGAGTCGATCACCACGATGTCGACGCCACCGGAGCGCACGAGCATATCGGCGATTTCGAGGCCTTGTTCACCGGTGTCCGGCTGGCTGATCAGCATGTCGGGCACGTTGACGCCAAGCTTGGCGGCGTAGACCGGGTCGAGCGCGTTTTCAGCGTCGATGTAGGCGGCGACGCCACCGAGTTTTTGGATTTCGGCAACGACACTCAAGCAGAGCGTGGTTTTACCCGACGATTCCGGGCCGTAAATTTCGACCACGCGACCGCGTGGTAGCCCGCCGATGCCGAGCGCGATGTCGAGGCCGAGCGAGCCGGACGAGACGGGCTGAATATCGAGTTCGATATTGCCTTCGCCCATCTTCATGATGGAGCCCTTGCCGAATTGTTTTTCGATTTGCGAGAGCGCGGCAGCTAGAGCTTTTTTGCGGTCATCCATGGGGATTTCTTTGGACATGATGGTGATTCCTTGCATTGTAGGTAAGCGGAGAACCCGTCGATGTGCCCAACAAAAACTTGGCAAACCTAGGGTTTGGCAACCTGCGCATTCCTAAATAGAGCGACCAGCTTTAGGAAAGGTGCCTCGCAGGTTGCCGAAATCGCGTCCGGCAAAACGATTCAGTAATTTCAGTATCGAAGGGTCAATGTCGAGCGCGTCGTTTCACCGTCGTCTCGCCACTCACCGTTCCACACTCCAGATTTATTCCCGTATTCACTTGCGTTTATTCACAGCACTGGATAAAATTCACTGTATGGATGCGCACTGTATTTGATTACAGTAGTTCTGTCAAGCGCACCGCAAAACTTTTTTGGAGAATTCGATGCGTCCTTTGACCTCCCGCCAGGCAGAAATCCTCGCCCTCATTCAGGATTTCATGGAGCGTTCGGGCTTTCCGCCCACACGCGCCGAGATCGCGCAAACGTTGGGCTTTAAGTCTGCGAACGCTGCCGAGGAGCACCTGCGCGCGCTTGAGCGCAAAGGGATTCTGGACATCCTGCCCGGCGCGTCGCGCGGCATTCAGCTCAAGCAATCGGGCTTGCCGGGCCTGCCGCTGATTGGTCGTGTCGCTGCGGGTTCGCCAATCCTCGCCGAAGAAAACATCAAGTCACGACACAAGGTTGACCCCGCCCTTTTCTCACCCACAGCGGACTACCTGCTGAAAGTGAAGGGCGACTCGATGATCAACATCGGCATCATGGATGGCGATTTGCTGGCCGTGCACAAGACGTCAGAAGCGCGCTCCGGACAAGTCGTCGTCGCGCGCATCGATAACGAAGTCACCGTGAAGCGCCTTAAGCGCAAAGGCAACGCGATTGAATTGCTTCCAGAAAACGACGCGCTCTCGCCCATCGTCGTCGACCCACAAGTGAACGATTTCGCGATTGAAGGCTTGGCCGTCGGCGTGATCCGCTCGGGCGGAATTCACTAGCCATAAACCGCCAACAGCTTTTACACGCTAGCGACCGCTATACGGTCGTTTCGCCGCATTTTTCGCGCTTGTTGACTTGCTACATATTATCGCTCTAAGCGCCAGCAAGTGGCCCTTAGCGCTAAAAAGTTGCCATCCGCAAATCGCGATTCAAGCGAATGTCTCGCACGAGCGCTAGCAAACACGCGTCAGATCACATCACGCCATGCCGCCGCAAAGCGTCGCGCACATCGCTCGGCTGAGTGATGATCTCTGCGTGCCAAGCGCGCGCGCGTGCGGCCTCCACGTTGGGCGGCGAGTCATCGAGAAACAGTGTTTCCGCCGGAACCAGCGATAGCGCCGCCTCAGTTGCGGCGTAGATCGCCGGGTAGGGTTTCGCGAGCCTCACACGCGCTGAGAACACTCCTCCGTGAAACTGCGACACCCACGGGCAACGCGCTTCAATGACGTCCGCCCAAGGCGCCGGCATGTTCGAGAGGTAGTACACGCGCTGCGCGCCACGATCGCCCGCCAACAGTGACTGCACGATCGCAACCGTCGGCTCAATCACCGGCAACACATGCGGCACGCGCTCGATGAATTTCGCCACAGCACTGGCGCGTAAATTGAGCCGCGTTGCGCAGCGCTCCGCCAACACGTCAGCCTCCAGCGTGCCTGCATCGAACGCCTGCCAATCGTCGTGAAACACGAGCGCATCAACCAACGCCTTCACCTCCCACCCCGCGCGCTCCGACGCCGGGAACTCAGCATTCACCAGCGCAACCGGGTCCCAAGTGAACAACACGTTGCCAAAGTCAAAAACAATATTCATGGCAGAAGCATAGGACAATAGCGGCCAATTTTCATCGAGCAATTGCGCGGCGAAATCCGGCGCGCATTGCCAAGCATTAGAGCGAAAAACGTGGCCCTCACCCCCTTTGAGTTATTTGAAAGTGCTGTTGGACAAACAATTACCGTTCCCGGCGCACAAGGCCCTGAGCAGTGGCGCGTAGATAGCGTTAATCCATTGAAGCAACATGCGTTACGTACGGATCAACCGTTTGCCGCGCTGTTATCGGCCCCCGGTGGTACCTCCCCACAACAAGGAATGCGCACGGCCGTGTTTCCCGGCGACGTGTCCTTGGATCTATTCGCGGTACCGCTTGGCGCAACCGCCGACGGCGTATCGTACGAAGTGACGTTCAACTAGGCGGTGGACGTGTCCCCGGTACGCATGAGCATGTAGAAACCTTGTTCTTGTACATCGCGAAATCCGAGCCGTTCGTACAGTCGTTTCGCTGGATTGGTAGTTTCGACATGCAGCGTCATGCGCATGCCAGACGCTTGAGCCTGCGAGAGCAACGTTCGGACAATCGCAGTACCGATACCTTGCCCGCGAAGCGATGGCAAAAGCGTGATTTCCATCAGCGACAAATCGTCATCGCACACATCAAAATAGAGACGACCCATCCGTTCATTGGGCGTCGCGCGAGAAGTGATCAGTAAGTATTCTGCAGCCGGAAAATAGCTGCGGTAATGGTCGCGCTGCGCCTGAAACTGCTGACGACAGAACTTCGCCTTATCGGCATCTGACCACGGCACCATCGCCATTTCGGCGGCGCGGGTGGTGGCGTAAAGCATCGCGCAAAAATCAATGTCAGCGTCCAATGACGGACGCAGCAGAACATCAACGTCGGGTCGCGCCTGCTCTAGTGCGCGGTTTACGGAATCACAGTTGATAGCGACCGGCATGCCATCGCCGCCTTGGTTCAACTACACCCATTCCCCGTGGACAACAAAACTTATGTAAGCGAAATCCAAGCCCAACACTTGCGATTCCCGAACGGGCGCGTGCTTATCGCCGGTATATCCGTAGCGACTTAAATCTGGCGCGCTACCGGTTGCCGCGCTAGGCCCCGCCAAAACGTAAATTCCGGGCTTCAACTGCGGCCCCGCCCCACTGGCGGCAAAGGCGAATACGCCCGATGTCGTCGGCGCCGTGGCGGACGAATGTGTCACCTCGAAGCCAGCAAAAGCCGACTCATGCGCCGTAAATAGCGCCGGTGAACTGGTGCCGCCCGCATGTTGCGGCGCATGTGACCACAGCTCGTGGCGCACGGTTGTTCCGTCGTCTATTTGGTGCAACGCGACGATGCGCAACACGTCGCCTGCCAAGCTGCCAGCGCCCGCACCAAATCCGCGCAACGAAACATCACGAACCGGCGACAAACTTAATGCACTAAGGCTCTTAGTCGCGCTAGCAGCACTTTTTGCATAAAGCCCCGGATCATCGGCGAATCGAGCAAGCGAAAACGGCAGTACGCCGCTGCGCGAGCTAGCCGCAATGCGCTCTGCCACCAAGCTGCGCCCGCCACCTTTTTGCACGTCCCGCACGACCACATCGCCCGTGAACAAAGAGGCGGCGCCCGCTATGGCCGCGCTAGCGCTTGCGGCGCTAGCCGTCCATAGAAATTCTCGACGATCCATAACGTTCTTTCTAACCCAGAGACTAGCCGCGCGGCGGGAAAATACCCTGCAACGCAATGCAAAAGTTTACTGCCAAATACGGCATCATATTGTTGTGCGGGA
>JAKPSO010000993.1 GCA_029571495.1 Pseudomonadota bacterium | reverse complement strand
TCTGTCACCGACGCCTGCGATGGGCATCGTGCAATTTGAACCGTCGAAATCGGAGGGCGGGTCGCCAGATGGACATGTCCTGCCGAGGCAGTCTCGCCTTCGGGCTCGACTGCCGGCGCAAGAACAGACCGCATGCGAATTTCGCACCGCTCACGATGTCACGATTTGGCCAGCACGACTTGTCGAAGCCCGGCTGACGGCCGCTCCGCCGGATTTGCCCATCGCCGGATACCGTTGGGGCGCGCCTATTCGCGGCGCATTGCGCCTCGCGTTCGAAACGACCAATCACGTCGACGTCTCTGCGTTGAAGCTCGACTCCTTGCCGGTGTTCATTAAGGGGCCGGCGGACATTACGTCGAAATTACAGGAGCTTCTGCACACACAGTGCGTCGGCCTCGTCGTGCATGCTGGCGGCTTGCCCATTCGAAACCTGACGCCGTACCCGCCCGACGCTCTAAAAACTGAGGGATTCGGCACGGAACAGGCGCTGCTGCCGGTCGAGTCGCGTGCGTTCGACGGGCATCGACTGCTCCACGAGTATTTTGCGTTTCCTGACCGCTTTCGGTTTTTCTCGCTTAACGACTTGCAGCGGTCGCTGCGCGGCATCACTGGCACCAAGTTCGAAATTGTCGTTTTGCTCAAGCAGGCGAATCCAGCGCTTGAGGCGGTCATCGATGCCGACAATTTCGCGCTCTACTGCTCGCCGGTGATCAATTTGTTTCAGCGCACGTCGGATCGAATTCCGGTGACATCAACGCGCTTTGAGTACCACGCTGTCATCGAGCGTACGCGCCCACTGGATTTCGAAATTCACAGCATTCAACGCGTCACAGGGCATCACACCGAGTCGGACCGAGAGATGGTGTTCCACCCGTTCTATGCGGCGGCGGACGTTGACCGTCGAGGCGCAGGCGCATACTTTTCCGTACGCCGAGAGCCGCGTATGCTGTCGGACCATTCGCGGCGCCACGGTCCGCGAACAGGCTACATCGGCTCCGAATGTTTCTTGTCACTCGTCGACGCAAAGGAAGCCCCTTTTTCCGCAGAGTTGAGACAAGTCACTGTCGACGCTTTGTGTACCAATCGAGATCTGCCTCTACTCACGCCGATCGGAAACTCAGAATCGGACCTCACGTTGGTCGCGTCCGCGCCAGTAGACGCGATCAAATTCATTGTCAGCCCGACTCGCCCGAGTCCAGCGCTCGCCGAACGAGAAATCACGTGGCGCTTGATTTCACATCTGAGTCTCAACTACCTCACACTCACGGACTTAGACGCGGAACAAGGTGCGAGTGCGCTCCGTGAGCTGTTGGCGCTGTACGCCCGCGTTGGCGGGGCGGGCACCGACACACAAGTGGGCGGCGTGCAGAAAATGGCGGTCAACGCCGTCAATCGCCGCGTGCCTCACCGTGGCCCGATAGTTTTTGGGCGAGGTGTGTCGTTAGATCTCGAAGTCGACGAACTGCCGTTCGCGGGCGTCAGCCCGTGGCTTCTTGGCGCTGTGTTGGAACAGTTCTTCTCGCGCCACGTCGGAGTTAACTCGTTCACCGAATTTTCACTGCGCAGCATCCAGCGCGGCTCGATCGGGACTTGGGCTCCACGCATTGGACGGCGGCCCACGGCATGAGTGACGTTGCGCCCATCGAAAGACCGCCTGGGCAATCCGAAGCTCGGCTGGCTCGTTTGTTTTCGGGTCTGTCCGCCGACGCGACGCGTTTTGATTTTTATTACACGATGCGCCAGATCGACGCCAACGTCGAGGGCAATGTAGCGCTTGGCCGTGCTCCGCGCCCGCGTGACGAGCCTATTCGACTGACACAGCATCCTTCGTTGATGTTCGCGCCGTCTACGCTTTACCAATACCGCGAAGGCGTAGCCGCAAAAGGCCTTGGCCGGCTTGCCGTGCATCACTTTGGTCTGTTCGGCCCCAATGGCGCGTTGCCGCAGCATCTGACGGAGTTCGTGCAAGAACGGATACTGCATTACAAAGACGAGACGATCGCGCGGTTTTGCGACATCTTTCAGCACCGCATGATTTTGCTGTCATATCGCGCGTGGGCTGACTGTCAGGCGGTCACGAGTCTGGACAATCCATGGCGAGACCATTTTGGTCGCTACGCATCAAGCTTGATCGGCCTTGGACAGCCATCGTTGCGCAATCGCGACGCGGTGCCTGATCACCTCAAGCTGCACCACGCGGGGCATCTGGTACGCCAGACGCGTAACCCGGAGGGGTTGGTGCGCGCGCTCGGGGCGCTGCTTCGCGTCACGGTGATCATGCAGGAATATTGCATGCAGTGGCTGCGACTTGCCGAGTCTGATCGAACGCGATTGGCGTCAGTCGCAAGCGCTGGCGAAGGTAGTCAGCACCGCATTGAGCTAGGCACGCCGTCGAGTCGCCTCGGTCAGGGAGCAATCGCCGGGGTTCGTGTGCCGGATGTACAACACAAATTCCGCCTTCGCATTGGACCGATGTCGCTCGTCGAGTTCGAACGGTATTTGCCCGGACGCACACGCTTCGTGCAAACGCGTGACTGGGTGCGCAACTACGTCGGCGTGGAGCTCGCTTGGGACGCGCAAATCGTGCTGAAGCGTGACGAAGTTCCGGCCGCACGGCTGGGCGTGTATGGCAAGCTAGGTTGGACAAGCTGGCTTGGCATGCCCGTGGGACGTCGCAATTCGGACGCCGATGACGTCATTCTCGATGCGGAAAGATTAACTAACGTTCGGGCTGTGTAGACCCGTACGCCATCACTTAGATCGAATAGGGGAAGAACCATGTCGGAAATCAGTCGTACAGCGTTGTTTGGAAAACTCAATCCGTTGCTCTACAAGGCCATTGAAGGCGCGACGGTGTTTTGCAAACTGCGTGGCAACCCCTACGTTGAGCTCGTGCATTGGTTGCATCAGATTCTCAGCAACAATGACAGTGACGTGCATCGCATCGTCCGTCACTTCGAAGTCGATGCGTCGAAGCTCGCTGCGGACCTCACGAAGGCGCTCGATCGCTTGCCGCGCGGAGCAACCGCGATTTCTGATCTCTCCGAGCACATCGAAAGCGCGGTGGAGCGCGCATGGGTGTACGGCACGCTGAAGTACGGCGATGCACAAGTCCGTAGCGGCTACGTCATGGTCGGACTCGTCAAGACCATGGGTCTTCGAAACATCCTGTATGGGATTTCAAAGGAGTTCGAAAAACTCGGCATTGATGCGCTGTCGGACAAACTGCCCGACATAGTGAAGGGCTCGCCGGAAGAGGCCTTGGCGGCCAGCGACGGCAGCGGCTTGGGTGGCGAGCCGGGTGAGGCCAGCGGTGCCATGGCCCCGGCGCAAATGGGCAAACAAGAAGCCCTCAAAAAATACTCCATCGACCTGACAGAAAAGGCCAAGAAGGGTGAGCTTGACCCGGTGACTGGACGCGACGAAGAGATTCGGCAGATCGTCGACATTTTGATGCGCCGTCGACAAAACAACCCAATTCTCACGGGCGAAGCCGGCGTCGGCAAAACGGCTGTGGTGGAGGGTTTCGCGCTTCGTCTCGCGAAGGGCGACGTGCCTCCGCAATTGAAGGACGTTTCGCTGCTGACGCTTGACATTGGTTTGCTGCAGGCCGGTGCGAGCATGAAGGGCGAGTTCGAGCAGCGCCTGCGTCAGGTGATCGACGAGGTTCAAGCGAGCCCTAAGCCAATTATCTTGTTCGTTGATGAGGTACATACGCTGGTCGGTGCTGGTGGTGCTGCAGGCACCGGCGATGCGGCCAACTTGCTGAAGCCTGCGCTGGCGCGCGGCACGCTGCGCACTATCGGTGCGACGACGTGGGCCGAGTACAAAAAGTACATTGAAAAAGACCCGGCGTTGACGCGCCGGTTCCAAGTCGTGCAAGTCCCTGAGCCTGATGAAGCAAAGGCCGTCGCCATGTTGCGTGGCGTCGCAAGCGTGCTTGAAAAGCATCACAAAGTGTTGTTGCTGGACGAAGCTATTGCAGCTGCGGTGAACCTTTCGCATCGTTACATCCCTGCAAGGCAGCTGCCGGACAAGGCGGTGAGTCTTCTCGACACCAGTTGCGCGCGCGTGGCTGTGAGTCAACACGCGACGCCCCCCGAAGTCGAAGACACGTTGCGTAAGATTGAAATGCTCGATGTAGAACTTGGGATCATTGATCGCGAAGCGGCAGTCGGCATCGACATCGGCACCCGTAGAGACGAGGCCGCTGCCGTTCGCGCGGTTCAAGCCGAGCGGCTGGCAACGCTGGATGCGCGCTGGAAAGAAGAAAAGACGCTCGTCGACACCATTCTCGACCTACGCAGCAAGCTGCGCGGTTCGGGCGACGGCAAGGTTGATACAGCCGTGCCGATCGGTGACGACGCGCGTGCGGCGATGCTCAAAGAACTCGGCGAATTGCAAGCCAAGCTTGCGGGTATGCAAGGTGATTCACCGCTCATCCTCCCGGCTGTTGACGCACAGGCCGTCGCGTCGGTCGTCGCTGATTGGACTGGTATTCCCGTCGGTCGCATGGTGAAAAACGAAGTCGAAGCCATCCTCAAGATTGCCGACACACTTAACCAACGCGTCATCGGTCAACGCCACGGTTTGGACATGATCGCGAAACGCATTCAAACCAGCCGCGCGAAGCTCGACAACCCGAACAAACCGATTGGCGTGTTCATGCTCGTCGGCCCGTCGGGCGTCGGCAAAACCGAAACCGCGTTGACACTCGCCGAACAGCTCTACGGCGGCGAGCAAAACATGATCACCATCAACATGAGCGAGTTTCAGGAGGCGCACACCGTCTCCACGCTCAAAGGCGCACCTCCGGGCTACGTCGGCTATGGCGAAGGCGGTGTGTTGACCGAAGCGGTGCGACGCAAGCCGTACAGCGTCGTCCTGCTCGACGAAGTCGAGAAAGCACACAGCGACGTGCACGAAATCTTCTTCCAGGTGTTCGACAAAGGCATCATGGAAGACGGCGAGGGCCGCTTGATTGACTTCAAGAACACGGTGATCATTTTGACCAGTAACGTCGGGTCAGAACTGATCATGAGCATGACGCGCGATCCGGAACTGATGCCGGAGCCCGAGGACATTGCGAAGGCACTGCGCGAACCGCTCCTGAAGGTGTTCCCTGCGGCGCTGCTCGGCCGCATTCAGGTCGTGCCGTACTTCCCGTTGAGCGACGAAATGCTGGGGAACATCATCCGCCTTCAGCTTGGTCGCATCAAGAAGCGCATTGCCGAAAACCACAAGGCGTCCTTCACGTACTCCGACGACGTGGTGAAACTCATCTCGTCGCGCTGCACGGAAATCGAGAGCGGTGGTCGCATGATCGACGCGATTCTCACCAACACCATATTGCCGCGTTTGTCCGAGGAATATCTGCGCCGCACGATCGACGGAAAAGCGCTGCAAAGTATTGCGCTCGGTGTGGCCGATGGAGATTTCACCTACGATTTCGACGCGACGGCATAGCGTGAGACGCGTGCGCGAGCGAGGCCGCGACAACGCTGCGGTCCGGTAGCGCATGGCGCTCGAAACCGTCATTGCATCAAGCCTAGCGTCGCCAACGCGGCAAGTTCGCGCTTTGGTGTTGATGGGCGGTGGTGCGCGCACCGCGTACCAAGTCGGCGTGCTGCGCGCAATCGCAGCGATGCTCGGCCAGTCGCCTGTCGGCGAAGTCGCCGGCGCACAACCCTTTCCGTTTGAAGTATTGGTAGGCACGTCGGCGGGTGCGCTGAACGCAGCTTCCCTCGCGGGGTACGCCGAGATTGGCATCGATGCATTCGAAGAACTTGCGAAGTTTTGGTCGGGTGTTCGCTCGGCCGATGTTTACCAACTCAACAAAACGTCGAGCAATTCTTGGTTTGGCGGTCGCAACAAATATTTCGCTGCGCTCAATCTCACGCGCGGCGTGATCTCGCACGGCGCGATGCTCGACAACGCGCCACTCGTTGAAACGCTGCGTCGTGCGGTTGCGTACGATGGCATTGATCGCGCCATTCGCGCAAACGCCATTTCCGCGCTCGCGGTGACTGCGTCGAGCTATTCAAGCGGAGTGCATTGGACGTTTTGTCAGCGATACGAGGGCGAGTCGGCCATGCAGCCGTGGGTGCGTCCTGGGCGACGCTCGACGTTTCAGGAGATCAAGTCTGAGCACTTAATGGCGTCGAGCGCGATCCCGTTCGTCTTTCCCGCCACGCCGTTGGTCGTCGACGGTCAGCGTGAGTTTTTCGGCGATGGCTCAATGCGTCAGATTTCGCCGTTGTCGCCGGCGCTTCACCTCGGTGCGCACGACATTCTCGTCATCGGCGTCGGACAGCCCACGCGGTCCGGGCTAGGCGCAAACGCGCCGTCGCAACAACAACCGAGCATGAGCGCGGTCGCCGCGCACGCGATGGC
>JAKPSO010000088.1 GCA_029571495.1 Pseudomonadota bacterium | reverse complement strand
GATCTGGCGAACGGTCGCGGCCGGAACGTCGCGTGTGCTCGTAACGCGTTCAATCTGCGTCGATTCGTCCACATCTACGACGACGGCGCAGTCGATCCGCTCGCGTGAATTGTTCGATTCGAACAACAGCGGCACCATTTGAATGATGTAGGGCGCTTGTCGCGCTTGCTCCGACGCCATGAGTGCCTCGGTTGTCATTCGCACCATTGGATGTACGATGGCCTCCAACCGCGTCCTTTCGGCAGGCGCGTGAAAGACGCGTTCGCGCAAGGCGGCGCGATCAAGCACGCCATCTGTAACAACGCCGTGAAACGCTGTGTTGATTGCGTCGAGCGCGGCGCCGTTGGGCGCTGTAAGGGCGTGCGATATCGCGTCCGCATCGATGACAAACGCGCCAAGTTGCTCGAAGCGAGCCGCAGCGCTTGATTTTCCCGACCCGATGCTTCCCGTGAGGCCGACCACAAAATTGCGGTGAGTGGCGTTCATCGGTCGCTACAACAGCTGCCGAATTTGCGGCGCAAAAAACAGCGTGATCAATCCCGCTATGGCCAGATAGGGGCCAAACGCGATCGCTGTGTGCCGCCCTTTCTTTTGCACGATCAAAATCGCGATGCCGACAACCGCGCCGACTACCGACGAAATCAGTAGGATTGCAGGCAAAGCCTGCCAACCGAACCACGCGCCGAGCGCCGCGAGCAATTTGAAATCGCCATAGCCCATGCCTTCACGGCCCGTGGCAAGCTTGAAGAGCCAATAGATGCTCCACAGTACTAAGTAGCCAGCAGCCGCTCCGACTACAGCATCCGGCAGGCGCGCAAACGTCCCCGTGAGATTGACCAACAACCCCAACCAAAGAAGCGGCAACGTCAGTTGATCTGGAAGCAATTGAGTATCCAGATCGATGCCAGTCAAAGCAACTAAAACGGCACAAAAGATCATCGCGACACCGGCTTGCACGGTTGGCCCGAATTGGCAAGCGCACGCACCGAATAGCAGTGCTGTGACAGCCTCTACCAAAGGATATCGCGCACTGATTGGGGTCGCGCAGGCACTGCAGCGACCGCGCAGTGCGAGCCAGGAAACTACCGGGATATTTTCGAGCGCGGTAATCGCGTGGCCGCACGAACCGCAGCGCGAACGCGGCGTCATGAGGTTAAACGTCGGTCGCTCAGGCGGCTGAAGGTCTTGCGTAGCAGCGAGTTCATCCCGCCACGCGTTCTCCATCATGATCGGCAGTCGATAAATCACGACGTTTAGGAAACTACCTATCAGCGCGCCGAGGACGCACGCGCCCAACATCAATAGCCAAGGCTCTTGCGAAAAAAGCTCGTGCAACTTTTCGCCTTAGACAACTGCGCCGAGTTTGAAAATCGGGAGGTACATCGCAACGACGATCGTGCCGATTACCAGCCCCAAGAACACGATCATGATCGGTTCTATCAGCGATGACAGCGCCGTGACCGCGTCATCAACCTCGCGTTCATAGAAGTCAGCGACTTTCGACAGCATGCTGTCCAACGCGCCCGTTTCTTCGCCAATACGAGTCATCTGCAGAGCCATATTCGGAAAGACATTGGTGTCCTCCATTGCCACCGTCAGCGCAGTGCCCGTTGAGACGTTGGTTTGAATGCGTTTTGTTGCGTCTGCAAACACTTGGTTTCCAGCCGCGCCACCTACAGCTGTTAGCGCATCCACGAGCGGAACGCCAGCTGCGAACATCGTAGAAAGCGTCCGAGTCCAACGCGCCACTGCACCCTTTTCAAGTATTACGCCGACGACCGGTATCTTGAGTGATAGGCGATCCACCGCATGCTTAAACCCAGGGTTGCGTTTCCAGAAGAACGCAATGACCACAAATGCAGCTACGGGAAGCAGTGCAACGATGTACCAGTACTGCACAAACCAATCAGAAATGGCGACCACGATGTTCGTCAGCCAAGGCAAATCAGCCCCGAAGCTGCTGAAAACTTGCTTAAAAGCTGGAATCACAAACCACATGATCACCGCGACTACCACTGTCGCTATCACGATAACCGACGTCGGATAAAACATCGCGGATTTAATCTTGCCCTTCAGCGCGAGCGTCTTCTCCTTGTACACCGCTAAACGATCAAGAATGGCGTCGAGAATACCCGTCTGTTCGCCAGCCGCGACCAGATTGCAGAACAACTCATCGAAGTACGCAGGATGACGTTTGAACGAAACTGCAAGGCTGTTACCCGTTTCGATGTCGCCTTTGACTTCTAGCAGTAGACGCGAAAGTCGGTTGTTACCCGTGCTTCGAGCGGCAATATCAAACGACTGCAGGAGCGGGACACCCGCGCGCGTCATCGTGGCCAATTGACGCGTGAAAAGGGCGATTTCCTTTTCCTTAATTGAGCCACCGCCTTTAAACGTCTGCTTCTTGATCTTGACGATCTTGATGCCTTGCCGCCGGAGCGAACTCGATACGATCGCATCGGACGCAGCACGCATTTCGCCACGCACTTTCTTGCCCGCGCGATCGGTTCCCTCCCACGTAAACGTGTGAACCTTTACCTCTGCAGGCGCAGCACGGGTTGGGCGAGCGGGAGTTTTGGCGGCCGTTGCCATTCCGGTTTCCTCTTCTGTCTTTCTATTGCGTTGTGCGTTCTACTGTGGCGACTAGGAGTTGGTCACTGCTTCGATTTCTTCGAGAGACGTCATACCTTGGCGCACTTTAGCGAGGCCCGATTCTCGCAGGTTCTTGACGCCTTCGCGCTTTGCCTGCGCCGCGATATCGAGCGTGTTGGCGCCAGTCATAATAAGGCGCTGCATGTCCTCGGTGATGGGCATGACCTCATATATCCCGACGCGACCTTTGTAACCGGTGCCCTTGCATACGTCGCAACCCACGGGTTTGTATGGCGCCCACGTGCCGTCGATATCGGATTCGCTGAATCCTGCCGCTAGAAGCACGCTCGCCGGCACGTCCATCGGTTGCTTGCAGCTTGAGCAAAGTCGCCTGGCCAATCGCTGAGCCGTGATCAAAAGCACGCTTGAGGCGATATTGAACGCGGCTACCCCCATGTTTGCTAGCCGAACGAGGGTAGCAGGCGCATCGTTGGTGTGTAACGTCGACAAAACGAGGTGTCCCGTTTGCGCTGCTTTGATTGCGATATCGGCGGTTTCAAGGTCGCGGATCTCGCCGACCATGATGATGTCCGGATCTTGGCGCAGAAACGACTTTAGAGCGGCCGCGAAGGTCAGGCCCGCTTTATCGTTTACGTTGACCTGATTGACACCCGGCAGATTGATTTCCGCAGGATCTTCAGCGGTGCAAATGTTGATGCCCGGCTTATTAAGGATACCTAAGCACGTGTAGAGCGAAATCGTCTTACCCGACCCGGTTGGCCCAGTAACTAATACCATGCCGTACGGACGTCCAATGGCTGCGAGCAGGTGCGCCTTTTGATCGGCGTCATAGCCGAGCGCGTCAATCCCTAACAACGCGTTCGACGAATCGAGAATACGCATCACGATCTTTTCGCCGTATAGCGTCGGTAGAGTGCTGACACGAAAATCGATAGATCGATTTTTATTGAGCGCCAGCTTCATGCGTCCGTCTTGCGGAATGCGCTTCTCGGAGATGTCGAGTTTCGAGATCACTTTGATGCGAGACGCAATTTTGTCTTTCAATGCCAGCGGCGGCTTGCCCACTTCAACCAATGCGCCGTCGAGGCGGTAACGAATTCGATAGAACTTCTCGTACGGTTCGAAGTGAATATCAGAGACTCCGGCATTGATCGCATCGATGAAGATTTTCTGGATGTAACGCACAACCGGCGCGTCATCGACCTCGGCGGTGTCATCCTCTAACGCCGGCGGAGCGCCGTCGTCCATCGTGAATTCGAGTCCTTCCGTCCCCGAAGTATCCATCGACGACATCGTCGTGTCGCTTGCTGCGGCGACCGTCGCGATCGCGCGCGCCAGCTTGTCATCTTCAACTACAACTGGCTCAGCAATCAGGCTCGTCTTGAAACGAAACTCTTCCAGCGCTTGCAAGTTGGTGGGGTCAGACACGCCAACGAACAGGCGATTGCCGCGTTTGTGCATCGGCAAGGCGCGGCGCGCCGTGATGAGCTTGACGTCAATCCACTCTTTGTTGATTTGGGTGGTATCGAACGCGTTCAAGTCGAACAGCGGAACGCCGAACGTTGTTGAAGCAAATTTGGCCAGTTCCGAAGACGTTACGCGTTTCGACGCGATCAATTGCTCGACGAAGGTCATTGACGCCGCGTTCGCTTGCGTTTGCGTTTGCTCGGCATCGCTTTGACGAAGTACGTCGTGCTGCACGAGCGCTCGGCCGAGGCCGGAAAGTAGAACAGATGCGGACGAGGTGGCCACGGCGATAACTGCTGTTTCAGGTAAGTTCGGCAGTTTGCCGTGTAAGCAATTGGTTGTAAAGCGAAATTTGCCCTTGCGGCGCATTTCTACCGACCAGCGGCGAACGCCTAAAATTGGGCGCTTACACCGAATTGATCGAATATGGCCAACCAACTCACTGAACGCTTCGCGCGACTTGTCAAAACTGTGCGCGGCGAAGCCCGCTTGACCGACGCCAACTTGCAAGACGCCTTGCGCGAAGTCCGCTTGGCGTTGATCGAAGCGGACGTCGCGCTGCCTGTTGTGAAGGCGTTCATAGAACGCGTCAAGGCCTCCGCCGTCGGTTCAGAAGTGGCGACGTCGTTGACGCCGGGCCAAGCTTTTGTCGGCATTGTGCATCGCGAGCTCATCGCGCTCATGGATTCGGCGTCACCTGGGCTCAATCTCGCCGTGACACCGCCCGCCGTCATCATGCTGGCAGGCTTGCAAGGCGCCGGTAAAACGACCACGGCCGGTAAGCTCGCGCGCGTCCTCAAGCAGGATCAAAAGAAGAAAGTTCTGTTGGTGCCGTGTGACGTCTATCGCCCGGCCGCAACCGAGCAGTTAAAAACGTTGGCTGCGCAGGTTGAGATCGAGTTCTACGTTCCTGAAGCAGGGGCCGCGACCGACCCGGTCGCCATTGCGCGCTCGGCCGTGGACTGGGCACGCGTTCGCTATTTCGATGTCGTGATTGTTGATACGGCTGGTCGTCTGGCGATTGACGAAGCGATGATGGCGGAGGCCGCGGCGATCAGTGCGGCGGTGAAGCCTGCTGAGACTCTGTTTGTCGTCGACGCCATGCTCGGTCAAGACGCGGTGAATACCGCGAAGGCGTTCAACGAGCGCCTTACGCTAACCGGTGTGATCCTCACGAAACTCGACGGCGACTCGCGCGGCGGCGCGGCGCTTTCGGTGCGCGAAATCACCGGCGTACCGATAAAGTTCGCGGGTGTCAGCGAAAAGCTCGACGGCCTCGAAGCGTTCCACGCCGAACGCATGGCGAGCCGCATTTTGGGCATGGGTGATGTGCTCTCGCTGGTCGAAGCAACGGCCAAAGCCGTCGACATGGAAGCGGCGCAAAAGCTTGCAGCTAAGGTCAAGAGCGGCAAGGGATTTGACCTTGAGGACTTCAAGCAACAGATCGGCCAGATGAAGAAGATGGGCGGCATGCAAGGGCTGCTCGACAAGATGCCGCACGAATTGCAGCAAGCCGCAGCGAAGTCTGGCGGCGTCGACGAAAAACAAGTCGCGCGCATGGAGGGCATCATCAATTCGATGACGCCGCTAGAGCGCCGAAAACCCGATCTCATCAAGGCCACACGCAAGCGCCGCATCGCTGCGGGCGCGGGCGTGCAAGTGCAAGAAGTGAACCGGTTGCTCAATCAGTTCGAGCAGACGCAGACCATGATGAAGAAGTTCTCGCAGGGCGGATTGGGCAAACTCATGAAGGGCCTCTCCGGCATGCCCGGCATGAAGGGACGGTTTCCGGGCATGCGCTAGGTCGCGATTCTGTCTGATACAGCTTTTTGCCCCCGCGCGCCATTCACTGGCGCGTAGCGAGTAGTTTCGATAATAGTTGACTATAAAGAAAACTTCGCTGTATTCGCCGCGTTACGGTCGCTACCGCCTGAAAGCTGTTTACATGAATTTAGCTCCGATCATCAAAGAAATTGGTCGCGGTGCAAGCGGGGCGCGAGGTCTCGACACGGAGGCTGCGCGCTCGTCGTTCGCCGCGCTGCTCGCCGGTGATGTGAGTGATGTGCAGCTCGGCGCGTGGTGGCTCGCGATGCGCGTTAAGGGCGAAACGCCCGGAGAGCTGGCGGCGTTTGTTGATGCCATGCAGACGACGCTCGCATGGCGCGTGAGGTCCGACGAACCCGTGGTAGTGCTGCCCTGCTACAACGGTGCCCGGCAATTGCCAAATCTCACGCCGCTTCTCGCTTGGGCGTTGGCGCAGCGCAGCGTGCGCGTGTTGCTACACGGAGTGCGTGCGGATCCGACGCGCGTTACGACGTGTGAGCTGTTTTCGGAGCTCGGTTTCCCTGTTGTGGAGCGAGCGTTTGACGCGGAGCAGGCGCTTACATCCGATGGTTTGGGCTTCGCGCCGATTGACGCGCTGCACCCGCTGCTCGCGGCGCTCCTCAGTCGTCGCTGGCAAATCGGCGTGCGCTCGACGCCGCACACCGTCACAAAATTGCTCGATCCCGTTGACGGACCTACTGTACGCGCGGTCGCACTGACGCACGGCGATTACATTGATCGAATGTCAGCATATTTCGCAACGCAGTCGAACGCGTCGGCGCTCGTGTTTCGCGGGTGCGAGGGTGAGCCGATATTGCACCCAAAACGCGCGGTTACGCTCGGCTTATTCCGAAACGGCGTTTCCGTTATGCATGAATGGCCCGGTGTCGCAGAGCACGACTTGCCCGACACTTGTGACCTTCAGACCACCGCCGCATATATCCAGTCCGTTATTGGCGGCAGTCGGCCGATGCCAGCGTGGATCGACGCGCTGGCACAGGACGTGCATCACCTAGCTCATGAAACCGCCACCCCCCACCTCTAGCGTTGGCAAAGTCTTTCTCGTTGGCGCAGGTCCCGGCGATGTCGAACTATTGACGCTCAAAGCCGCGCGCTTGCTCGCTCTGGCAGACGTCGTGTTGGTCGATGACTTGGCGGGCGACGAAGTGTTGGCGCTGTGCCCGCAGGCACGCGTCGTTCACGTCGGCAAGCGCGGCGGCTGCAAAAGCACACCGCAGGTGTTCATCGAAAAACTCCTCGTGCGCGAGGCGCTCGCGGGTCACACGGTCGTGCGTTTGAAGGGGGGCGACGTGTCGCTTTTCGGGCGCGCAAGCGAAGAAATCACGGCGCTCGAAGCGGCCGGGATCGCATACGAGGTCGTTCCTGGGGTCACTGCTGGCATCGCCGCCGCAGCGCAGCTACGAGCGTCGCTCACGCACCGCGACCACGCGCATGGCGTCGCCTTCATCACCGCTCACGGTGCCGAGGGCGCGGAAATTCCGTGGCAATCGTTGGCGCGAAGTGCGTTGACGCTGGTCGTGTACATGGGCGTCGCGCGGGCGCAGTCGCTGCAACGGAGCTTGCTCGCAGGCGGTTTACCCGCGGACACACCGGTCATCGCCGTGGAGAACGCGTCTCGGGAAAACGCGCGTTGCGTCACCGCAACCGTAGCTACGATGGTGCACACGTTTGCCGAGCAATCGCTCAAAAGCCCGGCAGTGCTTGTGATCGGAGAGGCAATGGCCGAACGCGCCGCTCAGCTAGCGATGCAAGCGGCCGGAGCTGACCAGATCGACGCGACGACGGCGCGCGTTCTCGCATAATCGCCCGTTCCGAGCTCAGCGCGTGTCACGACGACTCTCGTCGCGCGTTTTCTTCGCATAAGGCAATTCATGACCGCGATTTTATTTTTTTCCCACGGTTCGCGCGACTCGAACTGGCGCGTGCCGTTCGACGCGATTCTCGCCGATTTTCGTGCGATGCACGCCACAAAACTCGCGGAGCTCGCATTCCTGGAGTTCATGCAGCCAAACTTTGCTGAAAGCGTCGCTTCTCTCGTGCGCGACGGGGCGAAACACGGAGCCCTGGGCGTGCTCAACACCGCCTGGGACGACGACGGCGAGACGCTCAACGGGCCGAACTGGTACGGCTTCGCGTGGGGGGCCGAGTGCGCGTGGAACGCCTCG
>JAKPSO010000029.1 GCA_029571495.1 Pseudomonadota bacterium | reverse complement strand
CCCTCGGCGACGGTCACGTCGTTGATCGTGAGCGTTGGCAGAGGATCATCGTCATTGATCGTACCGGTGCCTGTGCCAACACCGATGGTTGCATTGGTTGGCGCACTGAGCGTCACCGTAAACGTCTCGTTCGCTTCTGAGAGCGTATCGCCGTTAACAGTCACAGCAATCGACTGCGTGGTCTGTCCTGGCGCAAAAGTCAATGTCCCCGACGCCGCGACATAGTCGACGCCTGCCGTCGCGGTGCCATTCGCGGTGGCGTAATTGACGGTGGTAGTCTGTCCGCTCGCGGCACTCAAGGTCACCGTGAATGTCGCTGTAGTCGTTCCAGAATTGCCCTCGGTCACGGATGCATTGTTGATCGAGAGCACTGGCGCAACGTCGTCATTCGTAATCGTGCCAGTGGCCGTTCCGCTAGCGATGGTGGCGTTCGTCGGACCACTGAGGTTCACGGTAAACGTCTCATTGGCCTCAAACGTCGTGTCGCCGTTAACGAGCACGGTTACCGTCTGCGTCGTGATGCCGGGGTTGAAGGTCACGGTACCGGAAGCTGCCACGTAATCGCTTCCAGCGACAGCGGTGCCGTCAGCCGTCGCGTAATTCACGGTCACTGTCTGCGCGCTGGGGCTGCTGAGCGAAACCGTGAAGATGGCAGACGTTGTGCCGGCATTGCCTTCAGTGACGGCGACGTTGCCTATCGAAATTGTGGGCGGAGTGTCATCGTTGTTGATCGTGCCAATGCCTTGGGCGTCGGCAATCGTTGCATTGGTTGCACCGCTGAGGTTCACGAAGAACGTCTCATTGGCTTCGTTCACCAAGTCGCCAACGACAGGAACCGTGATCGTTCGGGTGGTTTGCCCCGGCGTAAAGGTCAACGATCCCGAAGTTGACGTGTAATCGCTCGGTGCAGTGGCGGTGCCATCGGCCGTGGCGTAGTTAACTGAGACAGTTTGGCCACTAGCGGCGCTGAGAGACACGGTGAACACCGCATTTGTCGTGCCGCTATTACCTTCGGTGACGGTGACATCACTGATCGAGAGCGATGGCAGCGCGTCATCATTGACGATCGTCCCGACGCCTTGGCCGTCTACGACAACAGCATTCACGACATTGGTGACGTTGACGAAGAACGTCTCGTTCGGTTCGTTCAGCGTATCGCCATTCACCAGAACGGTGAACGTGTAGGTCGAACTACCCGCCGGGATGATTTGTCCTGTCAGAGTGTGCGTAACGTAATCGCTGCCAGCCGTCGCTGAACCGTCTACTGTCGCGATGTCGAACGTCACGCCGCCTGGCCCTGCCGGCGTACTCAGGCTCACCGTAAACGTTGCGTTAGTCGTTCCGGCATTCCCTTCCGTGACCGTCGCGTCACTGATGGTCAGGTTCGGCAATTCGTCGTTCAAAATAGTGCCGGTCGCCGAACTTGGCACACCCACGGTGTACCCCGATCCCGCCGTCAACGTGATGATCACCGTCTCGTCAGGCTCGATCGTGGTGTCTGCGATGGGATGAACAGCGATCGTCGCCGTCGTACTGCCCGCCGGAATCACCAAAGGACTCGCAGAAGTGGTGTAGTCAGTGCCGTTGGTGGCCGTGCCGGTAACCGAATAGTTGATGCTGATGGGAGACAACGACGCCTGATTGAGCGTCACGGTGTACACCAGATTTGCCCCTCCGTCTTCAGTCACCGAGGCGGGTGACACGGTAATCGTCGCCGTCGGAACATCATCGTTCAGAATCGTGCCTGTCGCCAAGGAAGGCACACCTACGGTGTATCCGGTGCCAGCTGCTACCACCAGTGTTACTGTTTCGTCTGCCTCAACAACAGTGTCTGGCGTTGGATCGATCGTGATCGTCGCGGTCGTCGCGCCAGCCGGAATTACGACCGTCGCAACGCCACCGGTATAGTCCACGCCTGAGGTGGCGGTGCCCCCAGTAGTGATGTTGACTGTTGTGGGTGACGTGAGATTTAAGCTACGCGTCACTGTAAATATGAGGTTGGTAACACCGTCCTCAGCGACCGATGCGGGTGAAACCGCGATACTCACAGACGGCGGTGGACTCACCGTGACCGTGAAGGTCTCCAGTTCAAAATAGCTTCCCGGCCCGGAGCTGGAGTCGGTCACGCGAAGCGTCACGGTGTAGTTTCCCGCCGCGGCACTGGTCGTGCCGCTGACGACGCCCGCGCTGGAAATATTGATACCGAGCGGGAAAGAGGTTGGCGGTTCAAGCAGATAGGTGTGCGGGGCAACGCCGCCCGCCGCCGTTAGCGTTTGCGAAAACGGTACAGACTGAATTGCCGTGGCGGCCGCCGGCGTGATGCTCAGGGAAGGGTTTAGCACGGTGCCCGTGTAGCCCTTGACGGCGGACGCGCCGAGGCTGTCCTGCGATTTAACGCTAAACGAGTAGGCGCCCCGCTGTGTGGGAGTACCGGATAACACTCCGCCGGACGATAAAGTCACGCCGACCGGCAGCGTGCCTCCGGACAACGTGTAGGTGTAGGGGCCCGTTCCGCCGGTGGAAGTAAGCGTTTGACTGAATAGTGTGCCGGCAGTTAGCGCGGGTAACGAGACCGGAGTGACAACGATGGATGACGACGCGGGCGTGATGGTGACGTTGAACGTCAACAGGTCATCGTTTTCGTCCAAGAGCTGAAAAGTATCGGAAATTGCGGCATTACCGTTGTGGACATACGTGACTGTCTGATCACCGGGGCCACTTTGCGGGCCTATTGTGACCGTCCCGTTCGCTGTCGAGAACGGGTTCGTTGTTATGGCCCCCATCCCGATATTGAACGGGCCGTCGCAGGTTGCGAGGTTGGCCGATGTAACCGCCCCGCCACTGGCCACTGTCAGCGTCTGCGTTGGGCAAAACGGTGAAACACCGCCCGCCGCGAACGCCGGCATCACTGCCCACGCGACAAGCAACGTGAGGAAGAAACGAATGTTTCGAAATGCAATGGAATTCACGCGGCCCCCGGGAATACAAGTACAGAAAATTCTGAGGAGAGTATACCGTCGCCTCGGCACTTCTCAAGGGGTTCCAAAGAATTTAACGGCAGGATTCGTGCAGGACAAATTCGTGACCATCGCCCGCAGGAAGCCGCACGCCAGTCGGCGCGAGTCCCTACCACATCTGTGTGGGACCGATTACCTACCTTGGCCTTAAGCGCCGTGTCGTTTAGGGAACGAGAATCATCCCGCCCACAGTCTTGCGCGACTCTAGGTCGCGATGCGCCTGCGCGGCGTCAGCGAGCGAATAGGTCTGACGGGCGGCGAGGTTGATCTTGCCGTCTTTCATCATGTTGAAGACGTTGTTGGCCATTTCTTCGAGCGTCGCGCGATTGCCGCTGTACGCCATGAGCGTCTGGCGCGTCAAGTAAAGGGAGCCTTTCGCGGCGAGAATGCCAAGATCAACCCCGGTCACCGGGCCGGAAGAGTTGCCGAAACTCACCATCAATCCAAGCGGCTGCAAACAATCGAGCGATGCCGGCCATGTGTCTTTGCCGACGCTGTCGTACACGACGGGCACCTTCTTGCCACCGGTGATTTCTTTTACGCGTTCGACAAAGTTTTCCGTGTTGTAGTTGATCACGTGCGCGCAGCCATGCTCCAACGCGAGCTTGGCCTTTTCGGCGCTACCGACCGTACCAATCATCGTCACGCCCATCGATTTCGCCCATTGACAGGCGATGAGGCCAACGCCACCTGCGGCTGCGTGGAAGAGAATCGTGTCGCCCGCCTTGCACTTGAACGTGCGGTTCAGCAAATACTCGACCGTCATCGCGCGCAAGAATCCTGCGGCAATGTGCTGTTCGCTCACGTACTGCGGCAATTTCACGAGAACGGCGGCGGACAAGTTGCGCTCGCTGGCGTAGCTACCCAAGGGGCCATCGCAGTACACCACGCGATCACCCGGTACTACGCTGGTAACACCCTCGCCAACCGCTTCAACAACGCCTGCGGCTTCCTTACCGATGCCCGACGGCAGCGGCATTTTGTAGAGGCCCGTACGGTGATAGGTGTCAATGAAGTTCACGCCGATCGCGCTGTGGCGCACACGGGCTTCGCCAGGCCCAGGTGCTGGCAACTCAACAGCCTCTAACTTCAGTACGTCAGGGCCACCAGTTTCATAGAAGCGGATTTGTTGTGCCATTTGCGATTACCTTAAATGAGTAAGTAAAAAACATGATCGGCTGTGCGCGATATGACCGGATTCTCACACTTCAACAACGGCACGATAAAGCCAAATTCCGATTGCGGTGAGTAGGAGCGAGACCAGCAAATGCAGCGCCGCCAGCGCCAGTCCGCGCATCATGTTGCCCTCAAGCAGCAGCGTGGTCACTTCTGCGCTGAACGTAGAAAACGTAGTCAGCGCCCCCAAGAATCCCGTAACGAAAAACATGCGCCAAAGTGGCGAAATGTCTGTGCGCACCGAAAAGTGGGCAATCGCCAGACCGATCAACAAGCCGCCGATGGCGTTCGCCGCGAACGTGCCCCACGGCAACCATCCGCGCCCGTTGAGCGTCACGGCAAGACCATAACGCGACCACGCGCCCAGTACCGCGCCGACCGCAATTGCAACAAGTGTAGGTGCGAGTGAATTCATCGATGCCGAAGGCTAGCGGACAAATTGATCGACATAATCCGCACCCAGACCAACGGCCCTGTAGTGCGCGCGACACATATCAATCTTGGTCCACACATCCTCAAAGCCCGTCTGATGACCGTCGGCATCAAGATAAATCATCGCGCCTTGAATGTTGAAAAACGTGATCATCTCCGGGCAATCCGCAGGTACCTCAAGCGTATGCACCTCGCCCGGCGGTTCGTAGACGAAGCTGCCCGTCTCCGCCACCCAATCGTGCTCGCGATAAAACCATTTACCCTTAATGACGTACCCAACGACCGCCATCGGATGCCGGTGCCGCGACAAGACACCGCTTTTTCGCACGCGAAGCAAATTGCACCAACCGCCGGAGACGGTGTTTAGCAGCAACGGCCGAAACCAAACATCCGGCGCCTGCGGCACCCAAACCCGCTCGTCGGTCGGAATCGCCGCGACCGCGATCTCAGGCTGAATGTGCATCACGGCTATTTGCCCAATGCCGCGTTCCACACCGCGTCAACGACTTCACGCTGCGCGCCGCGTTCGCGGTACAGCCGAATCTCCATCGTGCCGGTCCAGTGTGCATCGCCGCAGCGTGCAATGCGTTTGGCCTTTAGTTCGCGCGTCACTGCGCTCTCGGGCAACCACGCCAAGCCATGACCTTCCAGCGCCATGACTTTGAGCGCCTCAGACATGTCGTTCTCGTACACACAGTCAAGATGCGCGCGCACCGGTGATTGCTGCAGGATCAGCTCCACCATACGGCCGAGGTACGCCTGCGGCGTGTACGAGAGGTAGGGAATCTTCTTTTGCTCGCTGCCGGGCAGCGCGTAGAGCGCGCGCCCTTCGCTATCGGCTTTAGAAAACGGCGCGATCGTCTCCGTACCGAGCACCACCATCTCGTAGCGTGATTCGTCGAGCTGCACGGGTTGATTCGTGTGGTGGTAACAGAGCAGCAAATCGCAGTTGCCTTCCACCAAACTCATCACCGCGTCATGCACGTTCGCAGCGAGGAGCTTCGCCTTCACGCGCCCAAGCTTTTTCTCCAGCGCGTTAAGCCACGTTGGGAAAAATGTCAGCGACAGCGTGTGCGGCGCGGCAAACAAGATCGTATCCGTCGGCGCGCTTTGTAGGCCACGCGCGATGGCGCGTGCGTCGATGGCTTGGCGCACGATTTCCGCCGCACGTTCGCGAAATTGTTCGCCAGCTTTCGTGAGCTTGGTCGGGTAACTCGTCCGATCAATCAGCTCAGCGCCGAGCCACTGCTCCAGCGCACGAATGCGTCGCGAGAACGCTGGCTGCGTGACGTAGCGAAGTTCCGCTGCCCTAGAAAAACTGCCCGTGTCGGCCAGTTGCAAAAAGTCTTCAACCCACTTTAGTTCCATAGAACGGGAGTGTAGTCAAAACTATGCAAGAACGGTATAGGTTGTCTCGCGCAGACGAAACCGACTGTAGGCGCGGACCTGGCCGCGCTCGGTGCCATCGAGCGACGCCAAGTCGTCGCCTACCACTGGCGCGGTCGGCGCACAGCGGCGAGCTACGTCGTGAATCCCATGCTGCGCTTATCGAACGCGATCGCCTTGATCAGCACAAACACGGCCTGTCCGACTTCAAGCCGCATTTCATCAAGCGCCTGGCGAGATATCCGCGACAGCAGTTCGCGTCCACCGCCTTCTCCTCCGCCCCC
>JAKPSO010000024.1 GCA_029571495.1 Pseudomonadota bacterium | reverse complement strand
ATTTGGTTGACCAGCGAAAACACAGTGGCTTCGATGAATTCGATGAGGGCCTCGAACATTTGGGCTTTGCTCGCGAAATGCCGATACAACGCCGCCTCCGAGACGCCAACCTTCGCCGCCAGCGCTGCGGTCGTAATTTTTTCCCCCTGCGGTTGCTCCAGCATGGTTGCCAGCGTCTGCAGGATTTGGGTTTTACGTTCGCCCGGTTTCATCGCCATTGCCGTTCCCCTTAGTGTCGTCGTTGCAACGCGCAAAACTTCGGGCGTTGCAGACGATCCATTATTCTGCGCGAATCATAGTCCCCACGCCTTCCGACGTGAGAATTTCGAGGAGCAGCGCGTGTTCCACGCGCCCGTCGATGATGTGAGAGGTTTTTACCCCATGTTGCACGGCGTCGAGCGCGCCTTGAATCTTTGGTTTCATGCCGCCGCTGATCGTTCCGTCGTCAAACAGCCCGTTGATTTCTTTGTAGGTCAAACCCGTCAGCAGTTTCCCGCTCTTATCGAGCACACCCGGCGTGTTGGTCATCAGGACGAGCTTCTCGGCTTTCAGCGTTTGTGCCAATTCGCTCGCGACAAGATCAGCGTTGATGTTGTAGGCCTGACCGTCAGCACCGACGCCGATGGGGGCTACAACCGGGATGAAGTCCGCCGCATCGAGGTGGTGAATGAGTTTCGGGTCGATGTCGTAAATGTCACCGACGTGGCCGATGTCAAGCATCTTGCCCTTTTCGGTTTCGCTTTCGACCATCATCTTGCGCGCGCGAATGAAACCCGCGTCTTGGCCGTTAAGCCCCACGGCGCGGCCCCCGGCCTGATTGATGAGGCCCACGATTTCTTGGTTCAGCTCACCAAGAACGGCTTCTACGACGTAAAGCGTTTCGTCGTCGGTCACGCGCATGCCTTGGATAAACGTGCCCTTTTTTCCCGTTTTGTCGAGCATGTCGTTGATCTGCGGACCACCACCGTGCACGACCACAGGGTTCATACCGACGAGCTTCAACATCACCACGTCGAACGCGAAGCTCTTCTTCAAGAGTGGGTCGGTCATCGCGTTGCCGCCGTATTTGATCACCAACGTTTTGTCGTGGAACTGGCGAATGTAGGGCAGCGAGTCAGCAAGAATCTGCGCGCGATCAGACGCGGTAGCGGCGGTAAGCGACATGGGGGAAAGCTTGGCGGGGTGAGTGGGTAGTTGCTTTGATTCTATGCAAAGGAAGTGCGGTGTTGCGCCTATTTTGCTGATCCATGGTGCCTGTCGAGCAAAACCCGTAGGGCCAGCAATCCGAATCGATATGATACAAAATATTGCATTTCACGAGAAAATATGTAACATAACGATCTGGTGCCGGTTTCCGGTTGTTCAGTTTCAGCTTCGCAGCGCATTGCCGTTCACGCCAAAGCACGCGCGACGCCCATGTAAAACCAAAGGAGAGAGAAATGTCGAGTCACAAAGATCGCTTCGCCGACAAAATGGAACTTCCGCCGGCTATCGAACAGCCGAACGTCTATCCGCTGTCGTGGCAGGTCAAGACCGCGAAGCTGCAAGAAGTTTGGAACGCTGCGCTGCGCGAAAACTGGGACCCTGAGCAATTGCCATGGGACACCTTTGACGTTGAGAGCTACACCTGGGAGGAGCGCGAAGCCATCGCGTATTGGTGGACGCTGCTGTCGGTGTTTGATGCCTCCGCGCCTCCAGTCTTCGCGGAAGCGCTGATCAAGACCTATGAAGTGCATGAAGAAGATCTCGTTCGTCGTTGCTTCTTCTCGGTCACGCGCGATGAGCAAAATCACGAGATCATGTGCGGCCTTGCGATCACCAAACTCCTCGGCCATCCCGACCCGATCACATACCAACCAAAAACCGAACTCGGCAAGCGCCTGCAGAAGAATGCGCAGTGGCTCTACTTCAATGGTTCGCGCTACTGGACCGGTTACAAGAAAGCTGTGCCGAAGTACGACCTCGCGGTGCTTTTTAGCTCGTTCCTCATGGGCGAAATCGCGGCCGCGACAATCTTCAAGCAGATGTACGATAACTCGCGCGAAGCTGTGTTCAAAGAAGGCTTCAAGAACATCGGTCGTGACGAGGGTCGGCACATGGCAATTTGCATGGCGGTTATGGAGCGCGACTATCCGGGGCTCAAAGACGAGACCAAATCCATCGTGACCAAGCAGATCCGCGCCGGGTATCTGTTCCTGTCTGCCGTGCTATTCGAGCCACCGATGGAATTCTGGGATCTGCCAGCTGACTTCATTTCCAATCAACGCGAAGCCGAAGAAGTGGCGCGTACCGCCGGCTTCGGCATCCCGACCTACGAGATGAAGTTGCAGAACTGGAAGAACGCCATGATCAACCTCAAAGGCGTACTGGATCGCTACAACATCCCATTCCCGGCGATTCCCGAAGTGGGCATCACGGGTCAAGAAATTAGCGACGTGGAAATGGAAGACATCATCCCCGTGTTCTAACGGGTCACGAAAAGTAGGCGCGACCCCGGTCGCGCCTACATTGCGGTCACTTGCGAAACCAGTACGATACGCACCAATTCCTCACCTCACACCAGCATGACCCGCATCACATTGCACCCGTCCGGCAAATCGGTTGACTGCGCCTCGGGCGACACCGTATTGATGGCGCTCGAAAAGGCAGGCTATGCACTGCCGAATAACTGTCGTGCGGGCGCGTGCGGTGAATGCAAGGTGAAGGTCACCTCGGGTCAGTTCGATCAGGGGATGGTGCTCGACATGGCGCTCTCGCAAGACGAGCGCAAAGCTGGGTTTGGCCTCATGTGCATGGCGAAACCCATCTCGGAGAAGCTCATCATCGAGTGGGGTACCGAGGATGCCAAGCCGTTGCTGTTCCCGCCGCGCGAGAACGCGATGTTTGTCGTTACTGACAAACGTGCAATTGCCGCACGTGTTATGGAGCTTCGCGTGCGTCCCGTGGGCCAGCCGATTCGCTATTGGCCGGGCCAGTATGTCACCGTGGGGAACCCACGCGTCGACATTCCGCTGCGTGCGTATTCAATTTCCAATGCACCGCGCCCCGATGGCGAATTGGTGCTGCAAGTCGCGCGTGCCGACGGCGGCGTCACCAGTCAATGGATTCACGACAAACTCGCCGTGGGCGAGAGCATCAAAATCAACGGCGCGTACGGCACATTTATTGGCGACCCATCGGTCGACACACCCGTGCTCTGCCTCGCGGCTGGAACCGGTCTTGCGCCGATCCTCGCGCTCGCGGAAGCGGCCCTGCGCCGTGGCTTTCGCAAGCCGGTCACCATGATCGTTTCGGCGCGCACGGCGGACGATGTGTATTGCCAGGGCATCATGGCGTGGTGGCGCACCAAGCATCGCAATTTTGACTACAAAATCACGCTAACTCGCGAGACACGTGAGGGCTTCTTGAGCGGCCGCGTCGATGCGGTGTTGCCGAAGCTCTTTCCAGATCTTTCGAAGCACAGTGTGTTCGCTGCGGGCAGCCCCGAATTCGTTGACTCCTGCGTGAACGTCGCCGCGAAGCTCGGGGCCAAACCCGAACTGCTGCACACCGAAGGTTTCTTCGCGCAGCAACAAGCAGCAACGGCGAACGCATAAGCCGTGGCGAGTCCACGAAGTACCAACGCTATTGACGCGCGCCTCGCCGCGTTTCGTGCGCAGGAACGGGTGCAGGCCGGCTCACTCATTGTCTCTGCGTTTGGCGACGCGGTGCTTCCGCGCGGCGGACGCATTTGGCTCGGTAGTTTGATCTCACTGTTGCAGCCACTCGGCATCAACGAACGGCTCGTCCGCACCGCCGCCTTTCGTCTCGTAAAAGACGGGTGGTTGCGCACCGAGGCGCAAGGCCGTCGCGCCGACTACGCGTTGACGACGACGGGACAGCAACGCTTCGACGCTGCTGCGCGACACATTTATGCGCCTCGCGCGCCGCGCTGGGATGGACAGTGGCGGCTCGTGCTCGTTGTCCGTGACTTGGAACCTGCCGCACGAGACGCGCTACGACGTGCGCTGTTTTGGCAGGGGTTTGGAACGGTCGGCGCGGATTGCTTTGTGCATCCCAGCGTTGAGCTCGCAGCGGCACTCGAAAGCCTGCGCGCAGAAGGACTCACGGATGCGCTCGCCGCGCTGCGACCGCTGCAAGCGATCGGACTCGGCGGGCCGAGCGACGACTTCGCATCGGACCAAGACATGGTGCGGCGCGCGTGGAACCTTGATCACCTTGCGAGTGCGTACTC
>JAKPSO010000011.1 GCA_029571495.1 Pseudomonadota bacterium | reverse complement strand
ACTGGTTCGATTCGACCGGATACAAACCGGCAAACACCTGTGGCTTCACTTCTTTGAAACCAGGAAGCGCCTCAGCGGCCGGCCGCTGTGCGTGCGTAATCGTGTCGCCGACTTTGGCGGAATCGAGTTCTTTGATCCCGGCAATGACGAAGCCTACTTGCCCGGCCGACAGCGATTCGCGCTGCGTAGAGCGTGGAGCGAACACACCGACCTGCTCGCACAAGTGGCTACGGCCGGTCGCCATGAACGAGATTTTTTCTTTGGGCTTCAACGTGCCGTCCACGACGCGCACCAGCATCACAACACCAACGTAGTTGTCGAACCAGCTGTCGATGATGAGCGCTTTTAGCGGAGCCGTCGCATCGCCGCTTGGTGCGGGGATCTTCGCAATCACCGCTTCAAGGATGTCCTCAATGCCGACGCCAGTCTTAGCGGAGCAGAGCACAGCGTCGCTCGCGTCAACGCCCACGACGTCCATGATCTCTTCTTTGACGCGCTCGGGGTCGGCACTTGGTAAATCGATTTTGTTGAGGACTGGGACAACTTCTACACCCAACTCAATCGCGGTGTAGCAGTTGGCAACCGTCTGCGCCTCGACGCCCTGCGAGGCGTCAACCACCAGCAACGCGCCTTCGCACGCGGAGAGCGAGCGCGACACCTCATACGAAAAGTCGACGTGGCCCGGGGTGTCGATGAGGTTGAGGTTGTAAACCTGCCCATCGCGAGCTTTGTAGGTAAGCGCTGCCGTCTGCGCCTTGATCGTGATGCCGCGTTCTTTCTCAAGGTCCATCGAGTCGAGCACCTGCTCGCTCATCTCACGATCCGAAAGGCCACCGCACTTATGAATAAAACGATCCGCCAGCGTGGATTTGCCGTGGTCGATGTGCGCGATGATGGAAAAGTTACGTATGTTCTGCATGAAATAAGTAGAAAAGGCCACCGGCGGCACGACGTGCAACCCTGTGGCCTTTTCGTGGCTAACCGTTGATTTTAGCGGTTAGGCCGTGGTGTTGGCAGGGAATTACTCCGGGAGTTTCTCCGGAATGAAAATCTCTGCCCACTCAGCCGCGCCTTGGCCCGTCGCCCGCTTCACGCGGAACGCGATGGTGGAGCCCTTTTCGGCGGATTTGATGATGTCGGCTAACTGCGCCGGATCGTTGATTGCAGTCGATTTTCCTTTGCGCGTAACGCTGAGTACGATGTCGCCATCATTGAGCGCACGAACCGACGATTTTTCGGAAATGTCAGCGATCACCACGCCGCCGGTCTTCAGCTTCGCGGCGTCGCGCTCTGCTTCATTCGGCGCGCGAAGGGTCAGCCCGAGGCGATCTTCCTTGGTCGTTTCCGGTGCACCGGCACGCTTCGGCGATTTGCCGCCGCGTTCGACCGCAGCGACCTGCTGCGTATCCTTGAACTCATCAAGCGTCACGCTCAGATCCAGCGTTTTGCCGTCACGCCAGACTTGCACTTTTGCAGGAGTGCCGGGACGGACGCTGGTCACAAACCGCGGCAAGTCGCGTGAATCTTCGACCACGCGATCATTAAATTTCAGGATGATGTCTTCCTTCTGAATTCCTGCTTTTTCGGCGGCGCTGTCTTTGGTGACGCTCGCGACCATCGCGCCTTGCGGCTTCGAAAGGCCAAACGCTTCCGCGAGGTCTCGCGTGACGGGTCCGATGTTCACGCCAAGCATGCCGCGCTTGACCGTGCCGCCTTTTTGCAACTGGCCGACGATATCCATCGCGAGGTCAATCGGCACGGCAAACGAAATGCCTTGGAAGCCACCGCTCACGGTGGCAATCATCGAATTGATCGCGACAACCTCACCACGCGTGTTGAACAGCGGGCCGCCAGAGTTTCCAGGGTTCACCGCGGCATCATGTTGAATGAACGGCACGAGGTCACCGGTGCTGTCGCCACCACGATTGGCGCGCGCTTTGGCGCTGACCACACCAGTTGTCAAAGTGCTTTCGAAGCCGAGGGGCGCACCGATCGCGGCAACCCATTCACCGACACGCAAACTGGTCGGGTTGCCGATCTTCACAGCGGGAAGCCCCGTGGCTTCAATCTTGATGAGCGCGACGTCAGAGCGTTTGTCCGAACCAAGCACTTTGGCTTTGAATTCCCGCTTGTCGGTGAGCTTGACGATCACTTCGTCGGCGTCTTCAACCACATGGCTGTTAGTCAAAATTTGGCCGTCTGAAGACAGTATGAAGCCCGACCCACCACCCTGACGACGCAAGTCGCGCGGCGCGCGGAATGGGTTGCCCTGACCACCGCGTTGACCGAAGTACTTGCGGAAAAATTCTTCCATGTCCTTCGCGTCCGGTCCGTCTTCACCGTCGGCACGCGACTTCCCTTTGCCGATGGTCGAACTCACGCTGATGGACACTACCGACGGGCTGTTCTTTTCATAGAGCGTCACGAAGTCCGGCAAACCCTGCGCAACATAGGGTGTGCCGGGAGCGACGGCAGCCGCGCCGGACGCCTGCGCGACCGCCGGGCCATGAGGGGACGTAAACACCGCAACGGTAACGCCAAGCGCACCCACTGCAAGTAGCGAAGCAACAAGAGACTTTTTCACTGTTTTTTCTCCAGAAAAAATGGTGACTTACAAGAAAGAAATTGTGTACGAAGCGTAGCGTGAGGCGCTTTACTGTCTGTTCAGCGACGGCTCAACGACGAAGCAATCGCCTTCACCGCCGCAGGTCGCGCATCGCCAAAAGCCGTAATCAGTTGGTCGTTGGCCTGTCGCGCGAACACCTGATGCGCGCCCTGTACCGAAGCGCCGAGCGTTGGCGTTTCGCCCGGTGCAAGCGGCGCGGCGTACACCGACACCGACGACAAGCCATCCGAATAAACTAATTGCGACACAGGCTCACTACGACCAGGCAACGAACGCATAAAGTTTTCGCTGACCTTGACAAAACCCGCAGGCAGCAGCTTCGCCACCCAGCCGGTATCGACCTTGAGCGCACTGAACGGCAATCTGCGGTCGATTTTCCAATTTGCAACTGTGGACGCGAGCGTTGGTTTGACTTGATCGCGGTCGATGCGACCACCGATTTTGATATCGCTAAACGTGATTTCTTCGATCACCGCACCGCGCTCGTCGAGCACACGGCCACGCAGCCACAAGCCCGTCTTGAGCTCCGTCCACAGCTTGTGCCAGAAGCGGAATTCGTCGTTGGGTTCGAATAGCCAGACTTGCGCATCATGCCCAGCAACGCGCTCAATCTCAAGTTTCTTTACCGTGAAATGTTGGGACAGCGTAGTCATCTGCCGCGGGAGCAGCGACGGAAAGCCTTGGCGCCCTGTGCGCGGCTCGATGCGAATGACGCGCGACTCAGGGATGTAGCAGGTCAACTCGTCGTTGACGCGAACGACTTCAAACGGCGGGCCGTCGAGCGTCGTGATGCGTTCCATTTCGACGCCATTCTCGAACAAGTGAACAACACGCGAAGTCTCTGCGGCGCCGCGTCGTTGATAGGTGATCGTGCCGGTGTAATTGAGCGTGGAAGCAGCGCTGGCGGCCTGTTGCAGGATCTGGCCGATGCTCGGAACGATACTCGCCTGCGGAGCGCCGCTGACTTGCGGCGCATGATTGCCTAAGCCTTGCGGCCACTGGGCGAACACGACGGGCGCACTGGTGAGCGCTGCCGCGAGCCACGGCAGCGTGCGCCACGGCCGCGCGCGTAACACTTGGCGTAGAACTTTAGTTGGCGTTGCCGCAAAAAACACGTGCGGTGCTCCTATCCTACTGCGCTTGGACGATGACGGCGGGACGCAGATACTGGCGCATCGGCGACATACTGGAAATGTCGGCACTCTCTTGGTGCGCCTGCAAATAGGCGTTGAATTCCGGCGTGCCCTTGTTCGCTGCGGAGGCGAAGCCGACCGACGGCGCCGCAGGCGCGCTCGCAATTTGCGGCGCGGCAACTTGGTCCTTGTAAATCACCGTGCC
>JAKPSO010000005.1 GCA_029571495.1 Pseudomonadota bacterium | reverse complement strand
TGTGCAGTCAGGCGCCGTTGGCAAAGGTGAGAAAAAGGGCTAACAACTTTTGCTGTCTAACGACTGCAGCGCTTTCGTTAGGCGGTTATTTTCTGTTAAGTCGACTGGTGTACTTATCGGCCGCCAGCGACCACTAATCGGTCGTTCGCGCAGAAAAGCTGAACAGCGGTAATGTGAGGCAGTGTCCATGAATCTCTTTGATCTTTGCATTAAGCGTCCCGTGCTTGCGACCGTGTTGTCGCTCGTCGTGGTGCTTTTGGGTTTGATCGGTTACCAGCGACTTTCCATTCGCGAGTACCCGAAAATCGACGAGCCGATCGTGAGCGTCAGCACGACGTACAAGGGCGCGTCGCCGGAAGTTATCGAGTCGCAAATCACCAAAACGCTCGAAGATTCGCTTTCCGGCATCGAAGGCGTGAGCCTCATCACGTCGAACTCACGCTCCGAACGCAGCGACATCACGGTCACTTTCAAAATCACGAAGGACCCGGACGTTGGCGCGGCCGAAGTGCGCGACAAGGTGGCGCGGGTGCGCGCTCGCTTACCGGAGGCGGCGGACGAACCGGTCATCGCGAAGGTCGAGGCTGATTCGTCGCCAGTCATGTGGTTTGCGCTGACTTCCGAAAAGCACACCGCGCTTCAACTTTCCGACGCTGTCAATCGCCTGATCAAGCCGCGGCTGCTAGTGCTGCCCGGCGCTGCGGATTTGCGGATTTTCGGTGAGCGCAAAACGTCGATGCGCATCAACATCGAGCCGACCAAACTCGCGGCGTATCGCCTGACGCCGCTTGACGTTGAGAATGCGTTACGCGCACAGAATCTAGAAATTCCTGCTGGCCGCATCGAGAGTCGCCTGCGCGAGTTCAATGTGCTCGCGCAAACCGATTTGCAAACGCCGGAAGAGTTCGGCGCGATCCAAATTTCTCAAGCCAACGGCTATCCGATTCGCATCCGAGACGTGGCAAAAGTGGAGGTGGCTGCCGCCGAGGAGCGTGGCTTCCAGCGCTTTATGGGCAAAACGGCCGTTGGCTTCGGCATCATTCGGCAAGCGACGGGCAATCCACTTGAACTCTCAAAGGCGGCTCGTGAGGAGTTGCCTAAGATTGAAGAGAGTTTGCCCAAAGGCATGAAAATCGAGCTGAACTATGACAGCTCAGTATTCATCTCCGAGTCGATTCGCGCCGTGTTCTCGACGATCGGCGAAGCGGTCATTTTGGTCGCGTTGGTGATCTTTTTCTTCCTACGAAGCTTCCGCGCCACGCTGATTCCGCTAGTGACGATTCCCGTGTCCCTCACTGGCGCGTTCTTCGTCATGTACGCGTTCGGCTTCACGATCAACACGCTGACGCTCTTGGCGATGGTGCTCGCCGTGGGCCTCGTTGTGGACGACGCGATTGTGGTGTTGGAGAACATTCACCGTCATATCGAAGATGGCATGGGTCGCATCCAAGCGGCGTTGGTCGGCACGCGCGAGATCGGTTTCGCGGTCGTGGCGATGACGCTCTCGTTGGTGGCCGTGTTCGCGCCGCTCGCCTTCGCGACGGGCCGAACCGGGCGCTTGTTCATTGAGTTCGCGCTGGCACTTACGGGTGCGGTGCTCGTTTCAGGGTTTGTGGCGCTCACGCTGTCGCCCATGATGTGTTCGCTGCTGCTGCGGCACGAGACAAAGCACAACGCCGTCTACAACTTCATCGAGCGCGGCTTCGACGCCTTTACCGCGGCGTACCAGCGCTTGTTACGCGGCGCGCTGGAGAATCGGCTGGTGGTCGTGCTGATCATGTTGATTGTGGCCGGTGGCGCCGGTGTGCTGTTTAAGATGACGAAAACAGAGCTCTCGCCGTTGGAAGATCGCGGCGTGATTTTCGGTTTTGTGTCGGCACCGGAGGGATCGAACTCAGACTATCTCGTGAAGTACGTTCAGCAAATCGAAGGTATTTACCAAAAGCTCCCGGAGACCAATGTGTATGGCGGCAACGGTGGCTTTCCCAACGTGGCTGATGGAACGGCGCTCCTTCGTCTGAAAGATTGGAACGAACGCACTAGGACTCAAGCCGAAATCGCCAAAGACCTCATCCCGAAGTTCCAAGCGCTCCCCGGCGTGCAAGCGTTTCCGACGCAACCCGCTTCGCTTGGTGCGAGCCCGCGCGCGAAACCGATTGAGTTCGTGATTCTCGCCTCAGTGCCGTACGAGCAAATGCAAGGTTTCGTGCAACGCATGCAAGCCGAAATGAACAAGAATCCCGGCTTCCAAAACGTCGACACCGACCTTCGCATGAACACACCGGAACTACGTGTTCGCGTGAACCGCGACAAAGCGCTGGACATGGGCGCGAGCGTGGACGCCGTCGGACGTACCTTGGAGTCGACGCTCGGCGGACGGCTGGTCACGCGCTTTAAGCAAGACGGCGAGCAGTACGACGTGATCGTGCAAGTCGCGCGCGACGGCCGCGATACACCTGAACGAATCAGTGAAATATATGTGCGCAATCGCACCGGCGACATGGTGCCATTGTCGAACTTGGTGAGCGTGCGTGAGGGCGTAAGCCCGCGCGGTATCGCCCACTTCCAACGTGTGCGCGCCGCTACCGTGAACGCCAACATCGCGCCGGGCTACACGCAGGGTGAAGCACTTGCGTTCATGAACCAAACGGCCAAGAGAGTGTTGCCAGCCAACGTGCAAACTGATCTCTCGGGGCAAGCGCGCGAATTCCGGGATTCGTCCAGTGATATTTATTTCGTGTTCTTGCTGGCGCTGGGCTTTATTTATCTTGTGCTCGCCGCGCAGTTCGAGAGCTTCGTTGACCCGTTCGTCATCATGCTTACCGTGCCACTGTCCATGACAGGCGCACTGCTTGCACTGCAACTCACCGGCAATACGCTCAACATTTACTCGCAGATCGGCCTTATCACGCTAGTTGGCTTGATCACGAAGCACGGCATTTTGCTGGTGGAGTTTTCCAACCAGCTGCGCGATCAAGGCCGCAGTATCCACGACGCCGTGGTCGAAGCCGCCGTGCTGCGTCTACGGCCAATTCTCATGACGACGGGCGCCATGGTGCTCGGCGCGATCCCGCTAGCGCGTGCGGTTGGTGCTGGCGCGGAGAGTCGGCAGGTCATTGGCTGGGTGATTGTGGGCGGGCTCACGCTGGGCACGTTGCTAACGTTGTTTGTGGTACCAACGGCCTACACGCTGTTTGCCCGCGCCGGTCGCGGTGCGCGTGAGCGCGAAGTTGCGAAGGCCGAGGAATTGGCGCACCATGTGCATCCAGTGGCGGGCGAATAGGAGCAGGTATGGGCGAGCTTGAGGCTGGCGTTTCCATCAAGCGTTTGGGTCAGAGCGACGGCGGTCGCTACCGCTCACTCATGTTGCGCGCATACAGCGAGCACGACTCAGCGTTCACCTCAACATTCGAAGAACGCGCGGGCAAGCCCGTCGAATGGTGGACCCGCCGCTTGCAAGATCCCACGACCATCACGTTAGGGGCGTTTGACGCCGGCGGTACGCTCATCGGCACGGTCCGACTCGAGAATTACCAGCGTCGCCGCGAGCGGCACAAGGTCCAACTTACAGCGATGTACGTTCTGAAGGATTCAGCGGGGCACGGCGTCGGTCGACGCTTGATCGAAGAGGCGTTGGTACAGGCTCGCAAAATGGACTCGGTCGAACTGATCAATTTGACTGTCACTGCCGACAACCTCGCGGCAGTGCGTTTGTACTCTAAGTTCGGGTTCCAGACTTTTGGCCGCGAAGCGCGTGCCGTTAAGACCACTCAATCCTATCTCGACAAACTGCACATGTGGCGGCCCGTCAGCGCAGATTACATCGCGCCGGGTTAGCTTCACCATACCGGTGTCGCAATAAAAAAGGAGCCCGAAGGCTCCTCAAATGCGACGCTTAGCGTTCGCCTAGGCTTCCAAAATTTTCCAAAGCAGCTGCGACAGCAAGGCCTGTTGATCCTCATCAAGCACATGATTGACGCGCTGTTCGAGCGCGCTACTCAGGGCTGGCGGATACGGCAGCACCTCCATCGAACGCTCGGTGAGTGCGTACTTCGACGGCCGCGCTTCGATTTCCCTTACCCAGCCACGGCTGGCAAGACGATTAAGCAGGACGGTGGCTTGCGAAGGTGAACGGTAGAGTCTGCGCGAAATCTGGGCAATCGTCGGCTCGCCCAAAACAAGGATCGCGTGCATCGCCTGCCACTCAAGCATGCTCAACTGGTGACGCGAAAGTGCGCTGTCGAGCGCCACAAAGCAGGCATGACCGAATCGAGCTAACGCCGGGCTGAGTGCAGACACCGTAGCGGCTGGCGCGTGATCGTCCGGCGAATCGCCCTCCGTTTCGGCGGCGCGAGCCCGGGGCGGGCGCATCAATGTCGGGTCAGTGTCGAGTTGTAGCATCAGCAATACTCCTGCATGAAAAGCAAGTAAATCGGCGCGAACTCCCGCAGTTGACGATCCACCGGACAAGCGACCGATATCGCGCTCAACGCATACCTGTCACCTAGGCTGTGCCGCGGATGCGCACAATGGTTGTTACCTTCACTAGGCGCCAACCAGCGGTTACCTTACCGCTTCCTCCTTGCATCGTGATCAAGAGCAACAAGTGCCCCTACCGTTAGTGTAGGGCATTCGCGGCAGACTATCACGTGCGAAGTACGAAGCCCGCTAAATCGCGATGCTACGACCGCCGTCAACGTTGATGGTTTGCCCAGTGACAAAATTGGCGTCGCAGATTAGGTACTTTGCCGCTTCGGCGATTTGCGATGGGCCGCCTTCCCGCCGCAACGGGACTTGCTCCAAAATTCGAACACGCTCGTCGGCCGCAATCTGTCCGTCCGTGGGCCACTCGATGGGGCCTGGCGCAATGGCGTTAACGCGCACCTCAGGCGCTAGGTCGCGCGCCAGCGCCTGCGTGAGTCCGCGTAGGCCCGCCTTGGCGACGTTGTACACGACATAGCCAGCCATTGGGCGCTCGGAGTGGATGTCGGTAATGTTGACGATACTGCTACCGCCCGCGCTGCTGGCGACATCTGCCGCACGCCGCAAGTGTGGCGCTGCCGCTTGGGATAAAAACATCGGCGCCTGCAAGTTGCTAGCCATAAGTGCGTCCCAGTCGGCCTCAGTGATGCGACCGATTGGCGTCGGATAGAAGCTTGACGCGTTGTTGACCAATGCGTCTAGTCGCCCGAAATGTGCGACGACAGCCGTCACGAGTGCTTCGGCTTGCTCCATGTCATTGAAGTCTGCGGCGAAGCAATGCGCGCTCTGGTCGCGCCGAGTGTTTAGCGATGCGGCAAGGGCGCTAGCCTCAGCTGCGGATGCGCGATAATGAATCGCAACGCGCCAGCCCTCACGGTGCAGCCGTTCGACAATAGCGGCACCAACGCGTTTGGCGCCGCCTGTGACCAAGACCACCTTTGTATTTGTTCCGGTCATGCCGGCCGCTGCCCCCAACGCCATGCACGCTCCCGTTTTTGCCCCAGCGGACATTCACGCTCCCACGACGAAGGGGCTGCCGGCCTTGTCCTTGGATGCCAGCGATCATTGCGGCAAGGTGCGCGACCACATCGGGGCACTGATCGAATCAGCCCCGACGGATGCAACGAATCAGCAATCAATCTCATTTGCTGATTTTATGCGTGCCGCACTCTACGCCCCAGGGCTCGGTTACTACACCGCTGGCGCAACGAAATTGGGTCACGGCGGTGATTTCGTGACGGCCCCGGAGCTGTCTTCGTTCTTTGGCGCCGCGCTGGCGGACGCATTTCGCCCGATGGCACCACGCCAAGTGCTTGAACTCGGTGCTGGGACGGGAAAGCTGGCCGAGGACTTCCTTGCAGCGTTCAGTGAACGTGACTCCGTCCCGCGCTACGAAATTCTCGAAGTGAGCGCGGATCTGCGCCAACGGCAAGAAGAGCGATTGCGCAAAAGAAATGTGGCCTGGCGTGAAGCGATGCCCGAGCGCATTGATGGACTCGTCCTCGCAAACGAAGTCCTTGATGCTGTGCCTTGCGAGATTGTGAGATATGCCGCAGGTCGTTATGAACAGGGCCGCGTTGCGCGTGCCGCGGCGGGTGACAACGGTTTTGCGTGGCATTGGCATCCGTTGTCGGACGGGCCGCTATTCGATGCCGCTCGGGCGCGAATCCCGCCGATGGAGGGTTACACGACTGAAGTAAATTTAGAGGCAGAAGCGCTTGTGGCGACGCTTGCCGAGCGCCTGTCTGGCGACGGGGCGATTTGCTTTATCGACTATGGTTTCCCAAGGCGTGGCTACTATGTGGACGACCGCGCAGCTGGGACACTTGCATGTCACTTTCAACATCGCGCGCATTTCGATCCGCTCATTTTGCCGGGCCTGCAAGACATTACGGCACATGTCGATTTCACGGCGATGGCTGAGGCCGCAGTCGACGCCGGAGCAGGAGTGATTTGTTACGCGACGCAGGCCCAATTTCTCCTTGCTGCCGACATGTTGTCGCGATTGCAGGCTCACGACTTCGCGACAGACGTTGAGCGCTTTGCTGCAACGGGAGCGATTCAAAAGCTGCTCGCCCCCAGCGAAATGGGCGAGTTGTTCAAGGTGCTCGTGGTGGGCAAAGCCGGTGCAGTCGACCGCCTGCAGAATCTCGCGCGGATTGACCAAAGCTATCGTCTGTGACGACGATCGCGCCGCCATCAGCTGCTCGAGTTCGCCACCGTTGTGTGCAGCGCCGTGGTATCGTCGTCACCATGAGTTCATTCTCGCGTTTCGCACGGTTTCTCGCGGCCGTCGCCATCTTGTTTGCATCTGCAGACGCAGCGGCGGCAGAGACATGCCCTGTGGTGCTCAACCATCAAGCCGAATTACTCACCGGCGGCAAGCCGCAATCGCTCTGCCAGTACGCTGGGCGCGTGGTACTCATCGTAAACACCGCCAGCGAGTGTGGATATACGGGCCAATATGAAGGCCTGCAGGAGCTGCACAAAAAGTACGCGCAGCGGGGGCTTGCCATTTTGGGTTTTCCTTCGAACTCGTTTGGCGGACAAGAACCCGGAAGCAACCAAAAGATTGCGGAATTTTGCCAAGTCAACTACGGCGTCACCTTTCCAGTTTTCGGCAAGATCGATCTCATGCCAGTGAGCAAGAGCCCCGTTTTCGCAGGCTTGGCGGCAGCTAGCGGCGCTGTTCCACGTTGGAATTTCCACAAATATTTGGTCGACCGAGCCGGAACACGCGTTGAGAGCTTTGAAAGTGCGATTGAGCCCCAAAGTGCCAAGCTCATCCAACGAATCGAAGCGTTGCTCGCACAGGGTCGTTAGCCCGCGTCGCCGCTAAAATTGAATAATGAACGCGTTTGACCGAGCGCTGCATTCCGCAGTCGCTGCATCTCCCCAAACTTTAGACGACACTCAATCGTCGCCCGATGGACGTCATCTGGCGATTCAACGAGTGGGCGTGAAGGCGTTGCGCTACCCAATGCGCATTGCGGTGAGTGATGGTGCCGAGCAGGGCACGGTAGCGACGTTTGCGATGTACGTGGGCTTGCCTGAACATGTGAAAGGCACGCACATGTCACGGTTCATTCAATTGCTTGAAGAACAAGAAACGTCGATCAGTTCAGTGAGCTTCCTTCACATGGAAGCATTGATGCGGGAACGCCTTGAGGCCGATACCGCTTACCTTGAGATGGCGTTTCCGTATTTTCGACGGAAAGCAGCGCCTGTTTCCGGTGCACAAAGTTTGATCGACTGTGACGTGAAATTCGTCGCTGAGACGAATGCGGCGGGCACGACAAAGCTCACCATCGAAGTGGTTGCTCCCGTCACCAGCTTGTGCCCGTGCTCGAAGAAAATTTCGGACTACGGCGCTCACAATCAACGCTCGCACATCACCATTCGTGCCGAGGCCTCGCCGTCGCTTTCTATCGATGCACTCATTGACATCGCTGAGCGGGAAGCTTCGTCGGAGGTGTACGGCGTCCTCAAGCGCGCCGACGAAAAATTTGTGACCGAGCGCGCGTACGACAATCCGAAATTCGTGGAAGATCTGGTGCGCGACATTGCGCTTGCGTGCCAACGCGATGCCAACATCGGCGATTTCGTTGTCGCTAGCGAGAACTTCGAATCCATTCACAACCATTCGGCCTACGCCGAGATTCACGGCCGCGGAAAGCTGCATCCGTAAACGCTCTATGCCGCGGCGCACAAATGCCGCCGCCTTGCAAGATGTTGTGACTTGTGGCTATAATTGAAGGCTTCGGGACGTTAGCTCAGTTGGTAGAGCAGCGGACTTTTAATCCGTTGGTCGGCGGTTCGAGCCCGCCACGTCCTACCAGAATTCGAAGAAGTTTGTAGATTCGACAGCAAGTAAGAGCAATAAAAATCAAAGGGTTAGCTTCGGCTAGCCCTTTTTCTTTTGTGCTACCTCCGACCGCTTTTTCGGCGACCTACGATTGACCGAAAGTGAATGTGTCGCAAAGACGCATCACGGCGCCATTGGCGATTGCGTTCGCGATCGCCCCCCTTAAGACAATTAGCTTTTTGTGCCGACCGGCAGTGAGCTGCCCCCGCGATAGGCATTTTCGCTAAAGTCGACTTTACTGGCAAATCTCTACTTTGGCCTGTTGGAATGCCGAAGAAGCTCAAAAGCTATAAGCTGCTGCGACTGAAAAACACAGCCCCTGTCCGCCGTTCCGATTTAAGTGTGACGCGCTGCTACGTGGCCCGTACGTTGCGACCGCGCGAGGGTTTGCACTAAGAAATTTCTTTGGCGACTAACCATAATCGAATCTTCCGTTAGCGCCATCAAAAAATCTATTGGAGGACACTATGTCGAAGACATCGCCGGAGCAGATTTCCACCCGTCGTAGCTTTCTGAAACGCGTCTCGGCGACCGCTGTCGGCGGTGCCGCCATCGCCGCGCCGATGCTTTCCAGCGCACAAGCGGGTCCAATCACCATGCGTTGGCAAAGTACGTGGCCTGCGAAGGACATTTTCCACGAATACGCGCTTGACTTCGCCAAGAAAGTCAACGACATGACCGGTGGCGACCTTCGCATTGACGTGCTCCCGGCCGGTGCCGTTGTGCCTGCGTTCGGTTTGCTTGAAGCGGTGTCGAAAGGCACATTGGACGGTGGCCACGGCGTGCTCGGCTATCACTATGGCAAACAAAACGCACTCGCGTTGTGGAACTCCGGCCCGGCGTTCGGCATGGACGCAAACATGCTGCTGTCGTGGCACAAATACGGCGGCGGCGCGGAACTCCTCGCGAAGCTGTATGCATCGATCGGCATGACCGCCGTGCAGTCGTTCCTTTACGGCCCGATGGCGACGCAGCCGCTCGGTTGGTTCAAAAAGCCGATCACCAAGTCTGCCGACTTCAAGGGCCTGAAATTCCGCACGAACGGGTTGGCAATTGATCTTTTCACCGCGATGGGCGCGGCTGTGAACGCGCTGCCTGGCGGAGAAATCGTGCCCGCGATGGAGCGCGGTCTGCTCGATGGCGCGGAGTTCAACAACGCGACATCGGATCGCGTGCTTGGCTTCCCTGACGTCTCTAAAGTGTGCATGCTGCAGAGCTACCACCAAAGCGCCGAGACATTTGAAATCATGTTCAACAAGCCGAAGTACGACGCGCTGCCAGCGAAGATGAAAGCGATCATTGCGGGTGCCGTTGAGGCGGCTTCGGCCGATATGTCGTGGAAAGCGATCGACCGCTACTCGAAGGATTACATCGAGTTGCAAACCAAAGACAAGGTGAAGTTCTACAAGACGCCGGACACCGTGCTTCAAGACCAACTCAAGCTCTGGGAAGAAATTCTGGTCAAGAAGTCCGCCGAGAATCCACTGTTCAAAGAGATCGTTGCTTCGCAAAAGGCGTTCGCATCGCGTGCGGTGAAATGGGAGCAAGACACGGTGGTCAATCGTCGTATGGCGGTGAATCACTTCTTCGGCAACAAGGCATAGCCGGTTGTAGCGAACGATAGCCATCCGAGTCTCGCTCGGGTGGCTTTTTTTTGAGCGAGGAAGTTATGCAGCAGTTTTTCTTGTTTGTCGACAAAGTCAGTACCAAGCTCGGCCAGTTGTTTTCGTGGCTAATCATGGCGCTGACGTTGCTCATTACGTGGGAAGTGTTTTCTCGCTACGTGCTCGATCACCCGCATCCGTGGGCGTTTGACGTAATGATCATGATGTACGGCTCCATGTTCATGATGGCTGGCGCATACACGCTCTCGAAGAACGGCCACGTGCGTGGAGACGTCCTCTACGGTTTCTTCCCGCCGCGCTTGCAGGCGGGGCTCGATTTGGCCCTGTATTTACTCTTCTTCATGCCTGGCGTCATCGCGCTGGCGTGGGCGGGCTATGGCTATGCGTCCGAGTCGTGGGCCATCAAAGAAATCTCAAACATCACTTCCGACGGCCCGCCGATTTATCCCTTTAAAACCATCATTCCGATCGCGGGCGCGATGCTCTTGATCCAAGGTGTCGTCGAGATTTTGCGCTGCATCGTGTGCCTACAAACGGGAGCGTGGCCATTACGCGCCGAGGACGTGGAGGAGGTCGACGTCGAGAAACTTAAAGACATGGTGCACGTGAAAGACGAAGACATCGCCAAGCTGGACGCGTTGGTTGTCGGGCAAGGGGGAGATCACAAATGAGAAAAGAAATCTGGTTCGGCCTTAGCATTCTGGTCGCCGTGGTGGTGGGGGCGTTTATCCTCATGCCGCCGCCGTCGGAGATGACCAACGGCCACTTGGGTCTCCTTATGCTTGCCCTCATCGTCGTGGCCATCATGTTGGGCTTCCCGACGGCGTTTACGCTCATGGGCATGGGCATGATCTTCGCCTGGCTCGCGTTTCGAAGTCAAAACCCGAACCTGGCCGTGCAGCAAACGCTCGACCTAATGGTGCAACGCGCCTATTCAGTGATGTCGAACGACGTGCTGATTTCGATCCCGCTGTTTGTGTTCATGGGCTACCTAGTCGAGCGCGCGAACTTGATCGAAAAGCTCTTCAAGAGCTTGCATCTGGCCATGGCGCGCGTACCGGGGTCTCTCGCAGTTGCGACGGTCATCACTTGTGCCGTATTCGCGACCGCCACCGGCATTGTCGGTGCGGTGGTCACGCTCATGGGCTTGCTCGCCATGCCAGCGATGCTCAAGGCCGGCTACAACACGCGGCTCGCCGCGGGCGCGATTACGGCAGGTGGCTGCTTGGGCATCTTGATTCCACCGTCCGTGCTGCTCATCGTGTACGGAGCCACGGCGGGCGTTTCGGTGGTGAAGCTGTACGCTGGCGCGTTCTTTCCCGGCATCATGCTCGCGGGTTTGTACGTGGGCTACATCATTGTGGTCGCGAAAATCAAACCGCAACTCGCACCGCCGCTAGCCGAGGCTGATCGACACGTTTCGTTGCCCGACTACGCCGAGAAAATCTCCTCGTCATTTAGCAAAAACGTCGTTCGCGGACTTGTCGCGGGTGTGCAAGGAAAAGTCAAAACCGATGCGCCGAGCCGCACGCTAATGTCGCAACTCGCCATCGCGTTACTGCCTGCGATTGTCTTTACTGCGGCGATGGGCTTGAGCTACCGGATGGTGACTGCGCCGGAAGAAGCGGTGACGACTGACGTGGTGCAGATGGGATCGGGCTTCTCCGGTGAAGATAGCAAAGCCGCGAGCGGCGGTTTGCAAGAGCCGCCAGCCGACGATGGTGGTCTCAAAGAGCCGCCGCAGGAAGGCGGCCTCAAAGAGCCGCCCGCAGCCGAGGTCGCTAAGGCGCAGGCACCGGCACCGACCGCGGCAGCTAAAGCGGCGACGCCAAATCCAAAGCCCGCTGCGACTGAAGCCGCGGCGGGCGAGCGCGTTGCGGCGCCGACCACGTTCTGGATCGCGCTAGGCGTGGGGACCGTCGCGTTGCTGATTTTTTACGCGATCTTCAATTTCGCGCGCCTCGAAATCTTCAAAATGCTGCTCGGGTCGTTCTTTCCACTTGCGGTGCTCATCATGGCAGTCCTTGGCACCATCGTGTACGGTCTCGCCACGCCAACCGAAGCCGCAGCGATGGGTTCGATGGGTGGTTTGTTGCTCGCCGCTGCGTATCGACGACTGAACATGGGTGTCGTGAAAGAGTCGGTTTATCTCACCGCAAAAACGAGCGCCATGGTGTGCTGGCTGTTTGTCGGGTCAAGCATCTTCTCTGCCGCGTTTGCTTTGTTGGGCGGGCAAGAAATCATCAACAAATGGGTGCTTTCGATGGATCTCACGCCCGTGCAGTTTATGCTGCTCGCTCAGGCGATCATCTTTCTGTTGGGCTGGCCGCTTGAATGGACCGAGATCATCGTGATTTTCATGCCGATCTTCATCCCGCTGCTGCCGCACTTCAACATTGATCCGCTGTTCTTCGGGTTGCTTGTGGCCCTCAATCTGCAAACGGCATTCCTCTCGCCGCCGGTCGCGATGGCCGCGTTCTACTTGAAAGGGGTGTCGCCGCCGCACGTGACGCTCAACCAAATCTTCTTGGGGATGATGCCGTTTATGGCGATCCAAGTCATTGCCCTCGCGCTGCTCTACATCTTCCCTAGCATCGGTTTGTGGCTGCCGAGTGTGTTGTACAAGTAAGCGCTATTGGCAGGCAGCAAAATGCTAAAAAGCTGCTTCGCCCCGTGGCTCAGCGTGTGAACGCTGGAAGTCGTTGACACTGAAGGGAAGAACCAACATGACCGACGCGACGCAACACAAATTCACACGTTTCGACGAGTTCTACAAGTTCTATCTTGGCGAACACCGCAACGCGACTTGCCGAACTTTGCATTTCATTGGTACGTCGATTGGGTTACTGCTGCTGATCTATTCGCTGTGGAGCGGGCGCTACGCTTTGATCCCGGTCGCGTTTATTCAAGGCTACGCTTGGGCGTGGGTGGGCCATTTCGTGTTCGAGAAGAACAAGCCCGCGAGCTTCAAGCAACCGCTGTTCTCATTCATGGGCGACTGGGTGATGTGGTTTCAGTTGCTCACGGGCCGCATCAAGTTTTCGCCCTAGTTTCGTTGTTTTTCAAACACGAAAATATGCGCCTCGATGCGCCCGTTGCCGCTGTTCTTAAAGGTCTTCACGAGGTCCGGCGTCGCGAACGTGGGTGAGACTTGGATATTGCGCAGCAGCTGTGAGATTTGAGGCTGTGCATCAGCGAAGACCACGACCTTGTAGCCACCCGCTGCGGCGATCGTTGAATCGAGCGCCACACCTGCTGGCAGTAGCGGCGCGATCCGTGCGGCGAAAGCCTCGAGCGACGTCGTCTGGACGGGCTTACTCTCGGTCGATGCCGAGCGTGGTCCATTGCGCAGCGTCTCCATCGACGGCAACAGATCGACGGCCCCCGGGCGTGGTTGTGCCGTCCATGGTCGCGCGGTGTCGACTGTGGCGGCGGGCAGTGTAGGTGCCCAATGCGACCAATGGTTCTGCGTCCATGTCCCGAGGGGAATGTGGCCTTTGCAGCCGTCGCCGCACCACAACCACGTCTCTTCGACGCGCCTGAACTGGGTATGCAGCACTAAGTGACCCGCTTTGTCTTTACCGAGTTGATACACGCCGTTTTCTACGACGGGGCGTGGTGCGTCGGTGCGCCGAGGCGGTGTGTCTTGCTCCAAACGCGGCGTTGAGAGCCAGCCGCCGGAACACTGATAGTCGTCCCCGAAACGAATCACGCGCGTGCGCAAAGGCGCGACGAAAATACGATTGAGCGAGTCTTCGTATTGCTGGTCTGTCAGTCGTGCGAAACGTTCTGAATGCCGCGTCTCTGGGTTCAGCATTCGTTCGTACATATCGGCGATGATTTTGTTGCTAGCGCGGAATTTTTCACGCAGTTCAAGCATGGTCTCTGGGGACCGGGCGTAGGTGAGTGTTAGCGAAGTATTTGCGTCGCCGCTGACGGTCAATGTATCGGCACCGATCACGGACATGCCTGCGCCCGCGCCGACGACGCGCGGCTCCTCCAAGAGGGCCGGTAAGCCAGGCACTGATTCGTCCGCTGCGCGTGAGCGTGTACGGTACGTGCCCGTGAGATTCGGGCAGCCATGTCCCTTCATCGACGTCAAGACGCCATGCTCAACCGCAGCCCAACCTTTCGGATAGTCGTTGCCGCACCCGACGAGCGCGCCGAACGCTAGCAGCGAAGCGATTGTGCGTACTGTTCCGCGCAAAGTCGGTGTCGCGATCACTTAGGCGGCGTGCCGAAAGACGCGCGCGCTTTCGAACGTTGCATTCGCAAAGCGTAGACCGTCGATGCGCAGATGCCGCTTGAGCAGGAAGTCGAACAAGATTGGATTGCCATGGCGCACCTGTTTGATGTGCGCGCCGACATTGGCGTCGAGCCATCCGCGTTCGACGACCGCGTCGACGGAGAAGAGCGGAAACACACCGGGCAAGGGGTAGTCCGAGCCGTTGACCAATCGCTCCGACCAATCGGCATGCTTGACAACGCGCGGCAAAAATTCCAGCCGATTGGTTTGCGGCAGCGCCGACACGTCACCGAACAATCGCCCTTCAAACGCCTTCGTTGCCATCAGGCGTTCAAACAACGTGAAGCACGCGACTTGCGGCCCGTCGACGCCTTTATCAAGGTCGGTATCCACGCCCAGGCTCGCGCAATGTGCAACCACGACGCGTACGCCGCGTTCAAGTGGGCGCCGCAGTTTTAAGACGTTGCCAAACTCTGGCCTTCCTGCGCCATGCACGGCCTTTTCTTCGCCACCGTGCGAGATGAGTGGAAGATCAAATTTCGCCATCGCGTCGTAGAACGCGTCGCAGCGAGATGAAGCGGGATCAATGCCCATCGCAGGTGGTAACCATTTCACGGCGGTCGCGCCCTTCGCAACGGCCTCGGCAACGGCTTGTGCGGCGTCCGCGCGATACGGATGGATGGATGCCACCCATTGCACGCGCGAGGCGTTCTTGGAAGCGACGTTTGCGGCGTATTGGTTTGGCAAGTAAAACGCCGAAAGCTCTGGCTGTACCGCACCGGTTTCGGCATGTGTGCGATCAAACGCCAAAATCATCGCGCGGTAACCCGTCGGAAAATCGTCGGCGAGGCGTAACAGTCGATTGAGAAACTCGCCATCGGTGTTGTGATGACCATGCTTCACGCAAGCGGCGTTCAGATAGAACCGAAACTGTGCGTATTGCCGCAAGTTCAGCGGCGACATCATGTCCGGCGACACCCACGCGCCGCTGCCTGATTCGCCCATGCCCAAGAGATGCGTGTGGCTGTCCCACACGTCGTTCCAGTTGAGATTTGCAAACGCAGCTTGCGTGAACTCGTGATTCTTCAGCGCAGCGCTGAGTTCGCCACATGGATTGAACAGCGCGCCGCCTTCATCGATGCGAAAAGCGCTTGCGTTGAGGGCCGCGCTTCCAACTGTTGTCGCCGCGGTGCGCAAAAAAGTTCGGCGATTCTGGTTCACTAGTTATCGCTTCGCAATGATGAACAAGCGACGAAACGGAAACAGCGTTTTGCCGTCGCTACGTTTGGGATAAGCCTTGCGTAATCGTTCTGCATACTCGGCCTCAAATCGCTCGGCGGCCGCGTCAGTCGGCAACGCGTCGAGAAATTGTTTCAGCCACGTGCCCTTAGTCCATTCTTTTACTGGATCTTCGCCCTCAAGAACCTGCAAATATTCGCACTCCCATATGTCGAGTGAGGCGCTCATCGGCGCCAGCAAATCGTAGTAGAAACTCGGCGGCGCAACGGGCGCAGGCTTGAGCAGCAATTCGAGCCGAGCTCGCCATGGACCCGACATGATCGTGTCGGTGATCGCGGTGTGCGACGGCGCGTCGAAGTTGCGTGGCATTTGCACCGCGAGCACACCACCGGGCGCGAGTCGCGAGAAGAGACGTGGAAAGATCGTGGCGTGGTCAGGTAACCAGTGCAAGGCCGCGTTCGAGTAGATCACGTCGGCGGGTGCGTCCGCCGTGGGGGCCCAGTGCGCAAGGCTTTCGCGCTGCCAAGTCACGTCGATGACGGCCGCCGCAGCGCGCTCAAGCATCGCCTCGGAATCGTCGACGCCGGTGATGGCCGCGTCTTCCCACCGCGCCTTTAGAAGCTTAGTGACGTTTCCTGCGCCGCAACCGAGATCGTAAACGCGTCTCGGATCATCGCGATCAATGCGCGACAGTAGGTCAAGCGCAGGGCGCAAGCGCGGCTCGGCAAACTTCAAATACTGCTCTGGGTTCCAGCTCATGATCAGCGCGAAAAGACGTGCGAAGCGCTAATTGTGCCGAAACTCTGGTGGAGCGCATCGCGGCGTGTGCTAACGTCGTACGAATACTCAACCTCAGGGCTTGCTGGGCTGACCTTCGTTTTCCCGTTTCACCCGACTGGGTGCGTCGAAGAGCGGTCGTTTCCGGAGCACGCGTTTCGATTGAAAGCGTCTCCGTATGCCCGGCTACCAGGTGCGTTTGCAGCGCGTTTCCGTTCTCGGCGGCGAAAGCCTAAACGTCCGCTCCTTGTTGGATAAGCAACAATTTTCCGATCCCGATGGTGCGGCCGAGGCCGCTGGAATTTCCGCAGCGACGTGGCCACTCTTTGGGCAGCTCTGGCCATCGTCCGAGAAGCTCGCGGACCTGATGCAGACCTGGGCGATTGATGGGCTGACGGTGCTCGAAATCGGGTGCGGCCTTGCGCTCGCGAGTATGGTCGTGCATCGTCGATTTGGCGACGTGACGGCGAGCGATTGTCATCCACTCACGGAGTCGTTCTTGGAAGCCAACTTGTTGTTGAACGATTTGCCAGCGCTGAAATATCAGGTCGGGAATTGGGGGCGTGAAAACACCGCGCTTGGCCGCTTCGATCTCATCATTGGCGGTGACGTCCTCTACGAACGCGGCCATCCGGAGGATTTGGCGGGCTTCATCGCGGAGCACGCCAACGCCAAGGCTGAGGTCATCATCATCGACCCGAACCGCGGCCATCGCAGCGCATTCAATAAACATATGGCAAACAACGGCTTTGCGTTGACAGAAACTGTCATCACAGCGCCGATGCGGGACGGCAGCGCATACCGAGGCAAGCAACTGCACTATCGACGCGACGACGGTGTCTCGCCGTCACAGGCAAGGGGACACTAAGCGTCCATCGCCTTTCGCACATCAGCCAACCACGCTCCGGCGCGCGCAGCTACTTCGGCAGCGGGCGCGTCAAGCATCGTCTGCACCAGCGCGGAGCCGATCACTACTGCGTCAGCATGCTCAGACACTTTGCGCGCCGTTGCGCCATCGCGAATGCCAAAGCCGACGCCGACGGGCACTGGCACCACGGCTTTGATCGCAGCGACGTTCTTCGCAACTTCCGCTACATCGAGGTGCCCCGCACCGGTGACACCGCGAAGGCTGACGTAGTAGACATAGCCGCGTGCCAAGCGAGCTACGTGTGCAATGCGCTCCGGCGTGCTGGTCGGTGCAAGCAAAAAGATCGGCGCTAAATCCCGAACGCTGAGCATGGCAGCGAAATCGTCTGCCTCCTCCGGGGGATAGTCCACTACGAGCACCCCATCAACGCCGGCATCGCCCGCCGCCGTGACGAACTTCTGCTGGCCCATCGCTTCGATGGGATTGGCGTAACCCATGAGCACGACGGGCGTGGTTGAGTTGGTCTTGCGAAACTCGGCGACGATAGCGAGCACCTTGCGTAGCGACATGCCCTTCGTCAATGCCCGCTCGGACGAACGTTGAATGACCGGCCCATCGGCCATCGGGTCGGAGAACGGTACCCCGAGCTCAATGACGTCAGCTCCGGCCGCCGCGAGGGCGTGCATAGTGGGCAACGTCGACTCAATCGATGGATCGCCCGCGGTAATGAATGGAATGAGCGTGGCTCTTTTTTTCGAGTGAAGTGCAGCGAATGCAGCGTTGATGCGGTTCATGATCAGTTGAACTCCAATCCTGCACGTTGCGCAACCGTGTGCATGTCTTTGTCACCGCGTCCGGAGAGGTTAACCAGCAAAATTTTGTCTTTGCCCAGCGTTGGCGCGAGCTTCGTGGCGTAGGCAATCGCGTGGCTTGATTCGAGCGCGGGGATGATGCCTTCGATGCGGCAGCACTCGTGAAACGTTTTCAGCGCTTCATCGTCGGTGATGGTGACGTATTCGGCGCGGCCAATGTCTTTGAGGTAGGCGTGCTCAGGGCCGACGCCGGGATAGTCGAGGCCCGCGCTTACTGAGTGCGTCTCGATGATTTGGCCGTTTTCATCTTGCAAAAGATACGTGCGGTTGCCGTGTAGCACGCCGGGCACACCTTGCGTCAACGAGGCCGAATGTTTACCGGATTCGATGCCTTCGCCCGCCGCTTCAACGCCAATCAGGCGCGTGTTTTCATACGGAATGTACGGGTAGAAAATGCCCATCGCGTTGGAGCCGCCGCCAACACAGGCAATCACTGCGTCCGGCTGTCGCCCAGCTAGCGCAGGCATTTGCGTGAGGCATTCGTCGCCAATGACGCGCTGGAAATCACGGACCATCATCGGGTAGGGGTGTGGTCCAGCCACCGTGCCGATGATGTAGAACGTATTTTCAACGTTGGTGACCCAGTCGCGCAGCGCTTCATTGAGCGCGTCTTTTAGTGTCTTGGAGCCGCTCTCGACGGGAACTACAGTCGCACCGAGAAGCTTCATGCGGTAGACGTTTTGCGCTTGACGCTTGACATATTCCGACCCCATGTAGACGACGCATTCGAGGCCATAGCGCGCTGCGATCGTGGCCGTGGCCACGCCGTGTTGACCTGCTCCGGTTTCCGCGATGACGCGTGGTTTGCCAAGTCGTTTCGCGAGCAGCGCTTGACCAATGCAGTTATTGATCTTGTGTGCACCTGTGTGATTCAAGTCTTCGCGCTTGAAGTAGATCTGCGCACCGCCGAGCATTTCGCTCCAGCGCTTCGCGTGATAGACCGGGCTCGGACGGCCGACAAAGTACTTCAGTTCGTTTTCAAATTCGGCTTTGAATTCGGGATCGTGCTGATACTTTGCGTACTGCGCTTTGAGATCGTCAAGCGCCTGAATGAGCGTTTCAGCAACGAATGTGCCGCCGTAAGGGCCGAAGTGGCCACGGGCATCGGGTAGGTCGTACGGTTTCATAGGAGCTTTCAGCTGCGCCGGCTGAGGCAAACAACGCGGATCAGTTGTGGGTATCCGCGAGGCGCACAGCGCGACAGAATTGTTCAATGAGGTCGGAGTTTTTCACGCCGCGAGAAATCTCGACGCCGCTACTCACATCCACAGCAAATGGACGAACGGCGCTAACCGCGTCGGCCACATTTGCAGCAGTCAAGCCACCAGACAAAACGACCCGAGGCGCGCGAACGTTGCCGCGGCTTCGTGTGTTTGTTGGGTTGATGAGCTGCCAATTGAATGTCTTTCCGCTGCCGCCATGTCCAGCGCTGGGCGTATCCAACAAGATCGCAGCGGCGGAGGCGTATTGTTGTGATGATTGTAATAAATCAAACGAGTCGCCTACAGGAAACGCCTTGATGTAGGGCCGCCCAAAGCTCGCGCAAAACGCTTCCGTCTCATTGCCATGAAATTGCAGCAGGTCGATGCGCGCAGCGGCCAGCGCAGCGTTGACGTCTGTCGGCGACGGGTTTACGAACAGCGCGACCGTGGTCACGAACGCGGGCACGGTGCGTGTCAGCGACGCGCAGACGTCCAGCGACACCGCCCGCGGGCTCGGCGCGTACAACACGAAGCCGAGCGCGTCGGCGCCTGCATCAACAGCCACACGTACGTGCTCTGGTTCGCGCAATCCACAGATTTTGATGCGCGTCCGCGCGCCGGCAATCAACGTGTTCACAGGCAAGGATCGACGAAGGTTTCGGGAATATTGAAGTGCGGATCGTACTCAATTCCGGCCAGATACAAGCCGTTTGGCGAGAAAGTGGGGGCAGCGAGCTTTCGGTCTCGCTGGCTGACGAGCGTGCGAAGCCAATCCGTCGATTGCCGCCCGCTGCCGATGTAGACCAGCGCCCCCATGATGTTACGGATCATGTGGTGCAGAAACGCGTCGGCATGAAAATCAAACCGCAGGACATGGTTATGAGCAGCGACGGTCGCGGAATGAATCGTCTTGATCGGTGATTTCGCCTGACACTCGGCCGCGCGAAAACTTGTGAAGTCGTGCGTTCCCCAAAGCGACGGTAGAGCGCACTCTATGCGCGACATTTCTAGTGGCCAATGCGTCCATCCGACGCGACCGTCATTGAGGCCCGGACGCTGCGGCTGCGACGCTAGAAGATAAACATAGCGGCGCGAGCGCGCTGAGAACCTAGCGTGAAACTGGGTGTCGACGGGTGTCGCCCAACGAATCGAAACGTCGGCCGGCAAAAACTGATTGCCACCGCGCATCCATGCGTTTGCCTCACGGTTAACCATCGTTTCGAAGTGAACAATTTGCAACGAAGCGTGAACACCCGTGTCAGTTCGACCTGCGGCGATGATGCTGATGGGCTCTGTCGCGATGGCGGAGAGCGCGTGTTCCAGCGCCTCTTGAATAGAGGGCTGGTCCGCTTGACGCTGCCAACCGCAATAAGCGCTGCCGCGATATTCCAGACCAAGCGCCCAGCGTTGCGCCGCAGTGGCCGCAGGCTGGGGGGAGACTATTTCACTCAATCGATACGCGCGAGCTTGGGCGGCGCTTTAGCCGCCAAGCTTGGCGAGCATCGCTTTCGCTTCGGTTTGTTGCGCTTCGTCGCCGTCGTGAATAACTTCACGCAGAATCTCGCGCGCTCCTTCGCGGTCGCCCATTTCTTCATAGGCGCGTGCCAAGTCGAGCTTCGTCGATGCGTCATGCCATTGCCCGTCGAGAATCGATGGCGTTGGGTCGACAAAGCCTTGACGGCCTGCATCGAAGCTAAGGTCGAGCATTTCGGGACGCATCGAAGGCCCAACGGTACCGAGATTGGTCGGCGTAGCAGTCGAGAAGTCCGTGAAGTCCATGTTCGAATCAGGCAATTTGCCTGATGACGTGGCTTTCTTCAGCGATTCTTCCAACTCAGCCAAATCTTGCTCAAGCGACTTCTTGCTCGCATTTGCTGGGGCGGGCGTGAACGCGGGAATGGCCGATGCGCGAGGCGCGAGTGGCGCTGGCGCCACCGGTGTCGGCGCGACGGCTTGCGCCGCCACCGTTGGTGTCGCGATCGGGGCCGGCGTTGGAGCTGGCTCAGCCGCGACCGGCGGCTTCGCTATGGTCATACCGTCGAGTACGAAATCGAGCGCGCCGTGTTCAATCGGTGCGGACGCAGCCGCTTTCTCAACCGCTGGCGCAGCGTCGGAGAAGAGCGACTTCGCGGCGACGGCGGCAGTTGCAGCTGTTGCGGCCATGGCCGCAGCAGCTGGAGCGGTGACGGAAGAAGCCGCAGTCGCGAGTTTCGAAGGCGTTGATGCGGCGCTCGTTGCCATGGTGTGACCAGGGAAATGGGCTTGGGCGATATCAGCAAGCTTCTGCTTGTACTCGCCGTTGCGGTCCATCGCGAGTACGTCTGCAGAGATGCGGTCGAACTCCTCGCGTTTGCCTTGAACCGCGCTGATTTCCGCAAGTTTCGTCGCAACGTCGGGACGTTGTGGATCGCGAATGAGCGCTTCACGAAGAATTTCTTCGGCTTGCGCTTCGCGGCCATAGGCGATGTACACCTCGGCTTCGGCGACAGGGTCAACTTCGCTAGAATCGATCGTGCCCATGCCCGAGCGGCTGAACTGGCTTTGCACCGGAACGTCGTTGGTTTTAACCACGCCAAGCCCCGATGTGCCGAACACGGTGTCCGGATTCATCGTGTTCACGACGGGTTCCATAATCTTCGACTGCGTAGCGGGCTCTTCCGGTTTCTTGCGACGGCGACTCCATACAAACGCGCCACCCAACAACGCAGCGAGGGCCGCGCCAGCCGGCACCAATGGGTTGTCGAGCAATCCGTCGAACATTCCCGGTTCGGGAGCGGGGGCAGCGGTGGTCGGAGCAGGCGTCGGCGTTGGTTTCGGCGCCGCGGTAGGTGCTGGCGCGGGAGTAGGTGTCGCCGCGACTGGCGGCGCCGGCGCTGCCGCAGGCTCAGGCTTCGGCGCCTCGACCACTTTAGGTGGTTCAGCCTTGGGTGGTTCAGCCTTCGGCTGCTCAGCTTTTGGAGGTTCGACCTTCGGCGGTTCGACTTTTGGCGGTTCCGCTTTCGCTACAGGCGCGGGCGGCGGTGGCGGCGCTACTGGCGCGGCTGCCACCGGAGCAGGCGCCGGTTTCGCTGCTTCACGTGCCTTCGCCTGAGCTTCGGCGAGCTTTTGGTTTTGAAGCGCTACCGCAGCTTCCTGCTTAATCTTCTCGAGCGCTGCGATGCGTGATTGTTCTTCTTTGAGGGCCTTGGTTGCCGCAACTTTCGCTTCGGTGTCGGCTTGCTTCGTCTTCTGTCCCTGAGACAACTTCAACTTGTCAGTGTTGCTCGGTGCAGTACCGGTGTCGGCTACAGCACCCGAGACTCGACCGCTTGCGCGAGCGGCAGGTTGTTCGGTGTTGACAGTGGGCACAGAGTCGGCGACGCGTGCGACGTAGCCGCGCCAGCTCGATGCTTGTGCGCGCACTTCGCTGACGGCGGTGTTCTGAGCGATGCCTTGCGCATCGGCACTGGCCGGCATGTTGAGCGTGACGCCCGAGCGGAGTCGATTGATGTTGTTGCCGATAAACGCGTCCGGATTTGCGCGTTGGATGGCAATCATCATTTGTTCAATAGACACGCCGGATTGCAGGTTGCGACCTGCGATGCCAGAAAGCGTGTCACCACGCTTCACCGCGTAGGCCGATCCGTCCGAGGCTGCTGCTGCGGCCGCTGCAGGAGGTGTTGCGCCTGCGACAGGAACGCGGGGCGCTGCTGGCGCCTTACTCGTCGCCGCAGCAGCGGGGGCTGACTGTGCTGGAATCGGTGGGCGCGCGGGCTGCGACGGCTCAATCGTCTGTGGTGCCGCCGCGCCTGGGGGGTCAAGCAAGAACACGTATTCGCGTACCAAGCGCCCAGTGCTCGAATTGACTTCGAGCAGGATGTCCAAATAAGGATCGTTGATCGACTGACTGCTCGTGAGACGTACGTACGGCTGGCCATTCGGGCGCTGGAGAACTTGTGCGCGAATGTTCTGCAGCACGCCTTGGTACTCAACATTCGCTGAGCGATAGACGGCGGGTGACGCTACATTCGCTCGAATCGAATCCGCGTCCTCGCCGGGCATTGGCGACAAATCTACCTCGGCGACCAGCGGTTGTCCGAGCGCGGTGGTGACGTTCAGACGGCCCAATCCGAGCGCGGAGGCGTCGGTTGCCGCGAGCAGACCGGCCAGGATGAGTGAAGCAACTAGTGGTTTATGGCGCAACATGCCGCCCTCTGAATTCTTGAGTAGAGAAGAAAAATAACATCATGGGGTTGCCGCCGCAAGCTCAGAATTAGCTTTAAGTACACGCGCTAGTTTGCGTGCGCTCACACTCATTCGATTCTTTGCGGCCACATCCCCAACATGTTGTGTTGCGCGGCAATCCGCAGCACCACATCTTGTGACCTGTACGTTACATGCTAAATGCCATCGTCATGCAACATTATTGTTGAATTTTCGCTACAAAGCGCTCACTAACGCGTCACCCATCGCTTGAGTTCCCACCACTGGCTCACCGGGTAGCGCGATATCACCCGTTCGCAGCCCCGTTGCAAGCACGGAACGAACAGCCGTTTCGATGCGTTGGGCGATATCAGCGCGAGCAAAGGTGTAGCGCATCATCATCGCCATCGACAGGATCGTCGCGATGGGATTGGCCCTGTTCTGACCCGCAATGTCCGGCGCGGAACCGTGAATCGGTTCGTACAAGCCCTTGCCGTTAGCGTCGAGCGATGCTGAAGGCAGCATGCCGATCGAGCCCGCCAGCATCGAGGCTTCGTCGGAAAGAATGTCGCCGAAGATGTTGCCGGTCACGATCACATCGAATTGCTTCGGCGCTCGCACGAGCTGCATCGCCGCGTTGTCGACGTACATGTGTGAGAGCTCGACCTGCGGATAGGACTTGCCCATTTCGGTGACGACTTCGCGCCACAGAATGGAGGTGTCGAGTACGTTAGCTTTATCTACGCTGCATAGCTTTTTATTGCGCTTCATCGCCGTCTCGAAGCCGACGCGGGCAATACGCTCGACTTCAGATCGCGCGTAGTGCATCGTGTCGTAACCCTCGTCCTCGCCCACGGCGTTGGTGCGACGCCCCCGCGGTTGACCGAAATAGATGTCACCGGTCAATTCGCGGATGATCATGATGTCCAGTCCAGCGACCACTTCCGGCTTCAGCGAAGAGGAAGCCGCAAGCTCCGGGTAGAGCATCGCTGGGCGCAAATTGGCGAAGAGTTTCAGGTCCTTGCGAATGGCGAGCAAACCTTGCTCAGGGCGCATCGCGCGCGGCAGCGTGTCGTACTTCGGGCCGCCGACGCATCCGAGCATGATCGCATCGGCCGCGTGCGCAAGCTTCTGCGTCGCATCAGGGTAAGGATGGCCGTGCGCGTCGTATGCGGCGCCCCCAAGGAGGCCATGCGTGAGCGTTATCGGCAGGCCTTCAGTCTTGAATTTTTCGAGGACACGAATGGCCTGCGCCATGATTTCCGGGCCGATGCCGTCGCCGGGGAGGATAAGGATGTTCATTTCTTTTGTAGCCAAACAATAAAAGGTATCGCGTCGAAACCTAGGCGAGCCAAGGCTCCGCCGCGAAGTGTTTATCTTCAAACGCGCGAATCGAATCGGCGTGCAGGAGCGTCAAGCCGATGTCATCCCAGCCGTTGATCATGCGCTCGCGACGCGATGCCGCGATCTCGAATGGGAACGCGAAGCTGCCGTTGGTCGCGCGCACCAATTGCGCATCAAGATCAATCGTCAACTCGAATCCGGGAAACGCCGCGCAGTCATGGAACAGGCGATCCACCTCCGCCTCCGGCAGGCGAATCACGAGCAAGCCGTTGTTCAGCGAGTTCTTATAAAAAATATCGCCAAACGACGGCGCGATCACGGCGCGATAGCCGTTTTGCATAAGCGCCCACGGGGCATGTTCGCGCGATGAGCCGCAGCCAAAATTTTGTCGCGCCAACAAAATCGAAGCGCCTTGAAAACGCGGATCGTTCAACACAAAACTTGGGTTCAACGGGCGTTTGCTGTTGTCCATTCCGGGTTGGCCAACGTCAAGGTAGCGCCATTCGTCAAAACAGTTCGGGCCGTAGCCTGTGCGTTTGATTGACTTTAGAAATTGCTTCGGAATGATGGCGTCAGTGTCGACGTTCGCGCGATCAAACGGCGCAACCAAACCAGTGTGGGTGATGAATTTATCCATGATCTGTGAAATCCCAAACGATTAGCCGAGACGGCGAACGTCAACAAAATGACCCGCAATGCCCGCAGCGGCAGCCATCGCCGGACTCACGAGGTGCGTGCGTCCGCCCGCGCCCTGACGGCCCTCGAAATTGCGGTTTGACGTGGACGCGCAACGCTCGCCTGGCTCCAGTCGGTCGTCATTCATCGCGAGGCACATTGAGCACCCGGGCTCACGCCACTCAAATCCAGCCGCGACAAAAATCTTGTCGAGGCCCTCTTGTTCGGCCTGCGCCTTTACAAGACCTGAGCCCGGCACCACCATAGCCAGCTTCACATTCTCAGCGCGACGACGTCCCTTCACTACCGACGCGGCAGCGCGCAGGTCTTCGATACGCGAGTTGGTGCACGACCCGATGAAGACCTTATCGATCTTGATGTCAGTAAGCGGCGTGTTTGGTGTGAGGCCCATGTAGGCTAACGCGCGGGCAATGCCCTCGCGCTTCACTGAATCCTTTTCTTTGTCAGGATCTGGTACGCGCCCATCGACGGCTAGCACCATCTCAGGCGATGTGCCCCATGTCACTTGCGGCACCAAGTCGCTGGCGTTAATGACCACCGTGTGGTCGAACGACGCATCGACGTCGCTCTTCAACGTGCGCCAATGACGTGTCGCCGCTTCCCAACCCTCAGGCGTCTGCGGCGCGAATGGGCGGCCCTTCAGGTAGGCCTCGATCACGGCGTCATACGCCACCATGCCCGCGCGCGCGCCGGCTTCAATCGCCATATTGCAGACACTCATTCGGCCTTCCATCGACAACGACGCAATTGCCTCACCGCCGAACTCAATCGCAAAGCCGGTGCCGCCCGCCGTGCCAATCTTGCCGATGATCGCAAGCACTAAGTCCTTCGCGGTCACGCCCGTCGGCAAGCGACCGTCGCATCGTACTAGCATTGACTTCGAGCGCTTCTGCGAAAGACATTGTGTGGCCATCACATGTTCCACTTCGCTGGTGCCAATACCGAACGCCAACGCCGCAAACGCTCCGTGCGTCGAAGTATGCGAATCGCCGCACACCACCGTCATTCCCGGCAGCGTTGCTCCTTGTTCGGGCCCGATCACATGCACAATGCCGCGTCGAATGTCGCCCACCTTGAAATAGGTGAGGCCATGCTCCTTGGCGTTGGCGTCGAGCGTCTCGACTTGTGTGCGCGAAACGGGATCGAGAATCGTCGTGAAGCCCGGCGTGGTTGGCGTGTTGTGATCGGGAACCGCAATCATGCTGCGCTTGCGCCACGGTGCGCGGCCCGCGAGTTTCAGGCCTTCGAACGCTTGCGGGCTCGTGACCTCGTGCACCAAGTGGCGGTCGATGTACAGCAGCGCCGTGCCGTCGCTTTCGGTGCGAACGGTGTGGGCGTCAAAAAGTTTGTCGTAAAGCGTACGGCCAGCCATAGTGGGTGCAATGCAGAGTGAATCGGGCGAACCGACGATTTTATGCCGTCGCCGCCTTGCTGGTCGAGTGTCGTTGCGCTGCGCGAAGCACCGCCGCGCGGGTGTCGGGCGGCAACAGGAACGCCGCGTCCTCTGCGCGCGCGATCAAATCGGGATCGAAGTGGACGCGCTCATCGGCGTCTAGCCGCACTAAATTGACGCGCAGCAGCGCGTCAAACGCTGAACGAAACTGAGTTTTGTCCGAAAACTCGGGCGCGTTGAATACATGCGTCATCGCGAGGAGTTGCGCGGCCTGCTGGCACGTCGATTCCAGCGCGTCGCGTGTTTGCGCACCGGGCTCTGCGCGGACAACAAGCGCGAGCATGAGCGCATGCCGAGTCAGCGCCGGGCGGATCGTCGACGCCAGAAGCTCAAGAAACGCCGCCGAGTCGGTGCCCTGTCGCGACGCGCTGACGACATTGGCCTCCGGCTCGATGTTGATCCAACCGTCCGCCGCGAGCGTCTCCAACGTGCGATCAAACGCCTCAAACGGCTCAGTAAGCGAGAATACCTGCGCGGGTTCTACCGCGTCCGTCACCTCCGCAACGTCATCGAGCTTTTTGTCACTCCACGGCGGCAGATACAACTCCGACTCAAGCAACACATACAAGCCGCGTGAGAGCCGCGCGAGTTTCGTGCGGCCAATGACGCCATGCTGCACGATCAGGCAGGCCATCAGCCCCGGCAGCGCAAAGCAATGCAAAACGTTGTTTCGGAAGTAGGTCAACGCTACCGCCGCGCTCTCATCGGCCATGACTACATCGCCCAGCGGATGTGTGCGTCGCGTGAGGTAACCCAGTCTCGTCGTGTGCGCGATCGCTTCCGCGCCCGACAGCGTCGTCGCAACCGCTTCGGGCGCGGTGCGTGCGCTGCTGGCTAAACGTAACAATCGTTCGACAACGCCCGCGAGTTGATCAGCATCGGCAGCGTGCTTTGGCGTCGCGAGCAGTGCCGTGGCGACCACAGCAACCGGATTGATGCGCACTGCACCGTTGATCCGCTCGGCGATGATGCGTGACACGTCGGTCAATGCACGTCGGCGCAATCCCTTATCGGCGAGCCACGTATCCATGTCCTTTGCGCCATGCGCGTCGAGCAACTCGCCGAGCGCAATGGGGCGCGCGAAGCTCACACCCACGGCGCCGTAGTGCGCATTGCGCAAGTCTTTGATCGCACCGAGCAAACCGAAAATGGATTCCTTCTTCTTTGCCGCGCCCGAAAGCTCCTCCGTGTAGCTTCCACCCTCGATAAGTTTCTCGTAGCCGATGTAGACCGGCACGAACAACAGCGGGCGCGAATGTTCGCGCAGGTAACTCTGCACTGTCATCGAAATGAGTCCCGCTTTCGGCGGCAGCATGCGACCCGTGCGCGAACGACCGCCTTCGACAAAATACTCCATCGGAAAGCCACGTTTCAACACCGCGTGCACGTAGGCGGCAAATACTTCGCCGTACAGCGCATCGTCTTTAAACGAGCGCCGCAAAAAGAACGCCCCGCCGCGCCGCAGAATGCCGCCGACGATGGGCATGTTGAGGTTCGCGCCGGCTGCGATGTGTGGCACGGTCAGGCCCGCTTCATGCACGACGTACGAGAGCAACAGGTAATCGATATGGCTGCGATGACAGGGCACGTACACAAGCGTGTTGTCCTTTGCGAGCGCCGCCAAACGCTCCGCGCCTCGCACTTCTACGCCCTCGTAGATGCGATTCCAGAGCTTCCCGAGCAGTTGCTCCATGAAGCGCACAAGCACGTACGAGTAGTCCGCCGCGATTTCCCGCCCAATGGCATTTGCGCGCGCCTCTACTTTGCCAAGCATCGTTTTCTTCTCGTCCACCTCACGCAAGATTGCCTCGCGCACGCGCGGCTCGTGCATCATGCTCTCGATCAGCGTGCGCCGATGCGAAAGATCAGGGCCAATGGCCGCTTCGCGCTCTGTTCGAAATTCCGTGCGCAGCAGGCGCGCCGCGCGCCGTACCATGCGCTCACTATCTAGGCCTTCAAGCGCAGCGACGTTGACCATTTCGCGCAACGAAAGCGGCGCACCAAAGCGCGCCACGACCGCACGGCGAAAGAAGATCATCGCGAACAGTTTGCGCAAGCGCGAACGACCGCCCCAACCCTCGGCCGCCCACACGCGTAACCAACGTAGGCTTTGAGTCGGCGAACCTTCGCGCTCTTCGCGTTCTGGTGCGCGGCCCCAAAAAATGTTGACTGGGATCAGATGCACGTCGGTGACTTCTCCCGACGCCACGGCCGCGACCAAGCGTTCGAGCCGGTCCGATGGCACATGATGGCGATCGTCATGTAGCGCAAAGTAAGCGTTTCGTTCGACCACGCTTTGCGCCGTAAACGTCGCGTGGGACGCCGGGATGTCGTTGTCGCGCGTGAGTGCGTCAAGCAGCGCGCCGTCGGTAATTGACGGTCGCGGCAACACATAGCACACCGGCGTGTCCGTGGCGCCATGCGCGATCACCAAGGGTTGCGGAAATATCTGCACGCGAACCCACAGGTCGAGAAT
>JAKPSO010000976.1 GCA_029571495.1 Pseudomonadota bacterium | reverse complement strand
CCCTCGGCGGCGGCCGAATTGGTCGCGCGTGAGCTGCGCGCGCTCGATGGCTTCGCGGATGTCTTTGACACCCGCCATCACTGCCGAGAGCCCGATCATTTCGGCATCGAACGCTTCGGCGAGCAGTCGCGCGAGGGTGGTCTTCCCAACGCCTGGCGGGCCCCAAAAAATCATCGAATGCGGCACGCCCGCTTTGATCGCGTTGGCGAGCGGTTTGCCCTCACCAAGAAGATGGCGTTGGCCGACGACGTCCGCGATGGTTTTCGGGCGCAGGCGTTCGGCGAGAGGGGCAGTCATGGTCATGGGGTAATGCTAGCGGCTCGACAACGGGCCTTGGGCGCCAGCGCTCCCATAGACACAACCTCGCTCCGCAGCGCTCGGAGGATTCGGCAAGAATCCAGACAGCTTTGACGCTCATACGACCGCCTAGCGGCGGTTACAACCGCGTAAATACACTTGTCGACTCATAAACAAAACCGCCTGTAGCGACCGCCTTCTGGTCGTTAACCGGAGAAAGCTATTAAAGCACTACTGCTTCAAAACGTCCGCGCCTTTGGGCGGTGTAAACGTGAACGCGTCAGCGGCGAGTTTGCCGTTCTTGGTGAGATCGGTGAAGCGAATCGTGTTGGCGTTTTGCAGTGCATCGCGCCACGAAAGTTCACGCGGTTGCAGCGCGACAATGGCGACGCGCAGCTCGCTGAATGCGGCGTCCGCCTTCTTCGATTTCGCCTCGACGTAGCCGATGGAACCCGCCGATTCGAGCGCTTTGAGTTCGAACAATCGGTCAGCGGCCGTCGGGTCGAGCAAGAGCGCGAGCGGTTGCTCATTGATTGTGTCGCCGAGCTTTTTGATCGTGACTTGGTTCAAGTCTTCGTCGTATAGCCACACGGTCGCGCCGTCGCTCACGATCGTTTGTTTGTACGGCTTTTCGTAGACGAAGCGAAACTTGCCGGGCCGCGCGATCGAAAAAGTGCCCGTCGACTGACGGCTGACGCGGCCATTTTTGTCGCGCACCTCTTGCGTGAATCCGCCGGAGAGCACGTTCAGATCACGCGTGTAAGCGCGGAAATCGGTGAGCGAGTTGGCGGGCGTTTGAGCGTGAATCGCAGTCGCGCCGAGCGCGAACATTGAACACAACGCGGCAATAAATTTCATCTTGGCAATCCGGAAGACATTACAGACTTTGAACATCGCGGCGTTCATTCGTTCAACGCGCACGCAGGCGATTTCGACGACGCGACGCGGGTAGCGCTAACTACTCGCTACTTTTAGGAACAATCACCTCGCGTTTGCCCATCGCGTTGGGGCGCGTGACGATGCCTGCATTTTCCATCGCCTCGATCAACCGCGCTGCGCCGTTGTAACCGATGCGCAATCGACGCTGCACGTAGCTAATCGTTGGCTGTCGGCTCTCCAACACTGCCGCGACGGCTTCGTCGTAGCGCGGGTCTTTCTCACCGTCGCTGGGTCCGCCGCCGCCATTAATTTCATTGAGCGTTTCGGCGTCTGTGCCTTCGAGCACGCCTTCGATGTACTGCGGCGGCGCTTGCGCTTTCCAGTGTTCGACGACGCGATGCACCTCATCGTCAGTCACGAATGCGCCGTGCACGCGATTCGGAATTCCCGTGCCGCCGAGCATGAACAGCATATCGCCGCGACCGAGGAGCGCCTCTGCGCCCATCTGATCGAGAATCGTGCGGCTGTCGATTTTGCTTGCGACTTGAAACGCAATGCGCGTTGGCACATTGGCTTTGATGAGGCCGGTGATAACGTCGACGGAAGGACGTTGTGTGGCAAGGATCAAATGAATACCCGCTGCGCGCGCCTTTTGCGCGAGACGCGCGATCAACTCCTCGATCTTTTTGCCCGCCGTCATCATCAAGTCTGCCAACTCGTCGATCACGACAACGATGAACGGCAATTCTTCGAGCGGCTCGGGTTGATCCGGCGTCAGTGAGAACGGGTTGGTCAGCGGCATGCCGCGTGCGTGTGCTTCACGAACTTTTTGGTTGAAACTCGAAAGCTGGCGCACGCCCGCGTGTGAGAGCAGCCGATAGCGGCGCTCCATTTCGTTCACGCACCAGTTAAGTCCGTTGGCCGCGAGCTTCATATCGGTCACAACCGGGCACAGCAGATGTGGAATGCCCTCGTATATCGAGAGCTCCAGCATCTTCGGATCAATCAGCAGCATGCGAACTTGTTTCGGCTCGGCCTTGTACAAAATCGACAAGATCATTTGATTGATGCCGACCGATTTGCCCGAGCCCGTCGTACCGGCGACGAGGCAATGCGGCATCTTGCCCAGGTCGCTCACCACGGGACGGCCCGCGATGTCTTTACCCATGCCCATCGTCAGCAAACTCGACGAATCGTTGTAGACAGCGCTGCCCAAAATTTCGATGAGGCCCACGCTTTGCCTCTGCGGATTCGGCACTTCGAGACCCATGCACGATTTGCCCGGTATCGTCTCGACCACGCGAATGCTCATGACACTCATTGCACGCGCCAAGTCCTTCGCGAGGTTCACGATCGCGTTGCCCTTCACGCCGACATCGGGCTCAATCTCGTAGCGGGTGATGACTGGACCGGGGTACGCCGCGAGCACTTTCACCGGCACATTGAACTCAGCGAGCTTTCGTTCGATCAAGCGCGACGTGAATTCGAGCGTTTCGCTCGACACCACCGGCTGATCTTTTGGCAACGGTTCGAGCAACGAAAGTTGCGGCAGCGTCGAATCCGGAATATCCGCAAACAGCGCCGTCTGCTTCTCGCGCTCGACCCGTTCGGAAAGCACTACCGGCTCAAACGTCTCGACTATTTTGATCGGTTCGTGCTCTTCAAC
>JAKPSO010000967.1 GCA_029571495.1 Pseudomonadota bacterium | reverse complement strand
ATCGTTTTCAAAGTAACTCCTACAGCGGCGCACGCGCGCCCGAAGCCCGTATTGTCTTGGAAGTAACAAACCGCAACAGCTTTTCGCGTGTAACGACCGTCGAACGGCCGTTCGCGGCGAATTATTACTACTTTCGACTATTTGAGAAAATGGCCTATAAGGACCAATAGACAGTCATTCGAGCTAAAAAGCCGTATCGACGTTGATCCGCCCGCGTTAGCCGAGCGCGTCGTTCACCTGTTCATGAAATTCCGCCATGCTGACGGCCGCGCCGACTTCGCGCGGCAGGGCGTCGCGCACTGAAAACACGCCGAGAATTTTGGCGTTCGGCCCGACGATCGGCAGATGCCGAAAGCCACGCTCGATCATGATGAGCACCGCATCCGACACCAAGGTTTCCGGCGGAACGCAGTACGGCTGCTTGGTCATCACTTCCGAGACGAGCGTCTTCTCAGGATTGAGCGCTTTGGCGAGCACGCGCGTCATGAGGTCGCGCTCGGTCACGATGCCAAGGAGCGTGCCCGGCGTGTCGATGATCAGCACGCTGCCGCAGTTCGCGCGTGTCATCACACAGGCCGCCTCCCACACGCTTGCCTGAGGGCCGAGGCTCAAGACATGCTTCTGCGACATGGACTGGAATACCGTGCGTTCTGACATGATGCTGCGTCCTTTCTGCGAGTGAGGGAGTGGGCGATCAGAGCGACGCAGCCGCTCCGATCGAGCGTGACTAGCGCAACGAGTTGTTTATTTTTTCCAGCGCGGCGGACCCAGGGCAGAGCTGCGCCGCGCTCATCGTATTGAGCGCGTGTTCGCTGGTGTTGAGCGACATGTGTAAATCGGTTGCCATCGGATCGACGTACAACAAGCCGGTGACGATTTCGCCACGCGCTTGGTGCGTTTGCATGTAGCTCATCGCACCGTAGCGATCGGTCGGATCGTATTCGGCGTGAAGCTTTCGCAGGCGCAACATCGAACCATCGTGTTGCTGCACTTCGACGACTTCGCCCGGCGCGTACTGCGTCGTGATCTCGTCGCGCGTGGTGATGAAATCAATGCGGCTTACGGCGTCGTTGTGCTGTCGCACGTAGTCGTAGCTCTTGGTGCTTCCGCTGTGATTGTTAAAGGTCACACAAGGGCTAATCACGTCGATAAACGCCGCGCCACCGTGCTCAATCGCGCCTTTGATGAGCGGCACCAATTGCTCTTTGTCGCCGGAGAAGCTGCGCGCAACATAGGTCGCGCCGAGTTGCAACGCGAGCCCGACGAGGTCCACGGGACTGTCGTTGTTGACGACGCCCTTTTTGCTCTTCGAGCCGCGATCAGCGGTGGCCGAGAACTGCCCCTTCGTGAGGCCGTAAACGCCGTTGTTTTCAACGATGTAGGCCATGTTCACGCCGCGGCGCATTGCGTTGGCAAATTGCCCCAGACCAATCGACGCCGAGTCGCCGTCGCCGGAAACGCCGAGGTACAGAAGTTCGCGGTTCGCAAGGTTGGCGCCGGTTAGCACCGACGGCATGCGACCATGCACAGTATTGAAGCCGTGCGAAGCGCCGAGAAAGTAATCCGGCGTCTTCGAGCTACAGCCGATGCCAGAGAGTTTCGCGACGCGATGCGGTTCGATATCGAGTTCCCAACACGCCTGAATCACAGCCGCCGAAATCGAGTCATGTCCACAGCCGGCGCACAACGTCGAGATGCGGCCTTCGTAGTCGCGCCGCGTGTACCCGACTTTGTTGTGCGTCAGCGTCGGGTGATGCAGGCGCGGTTTTGCGATGTAGGTCATGCGGCCTCCTTCTGCTGGGCTGCGTCGGTTGCGGGTTGCAGGCTTTGCCGGATCGTGCGGATGATGAAGCGCGCCGTGATCGGCGTCCCGTCGTAGTGCAGCACTTTCACGAGTTTCGCCGGATTAGTTTCTAGCTCGTTAATGAGCATCGTGCGCATTTGGGCGTCACGGTTTTGTTCAACGACGAATACTTTGTCGTGCTCAGCGATGAACTTGTCGACGGAGTCCGGGAACGGGAACGCCTGCAGGCGCATCGCGTCGACATGAACGCCAGCCGCTTCCAAGACATCCAATGCCTCGCGCATCGCGGGCGTGGTCGAACCGTAATAGATCACGCCGACGGACGTTTTCTGCGCAGCATGGCGAACGATGGGCTGCGGTACGAGCGTCGCTGCGGTTTTGAATTTGCGCAGCAGACGTTCCATGTTGTAGATGTAATCCGGACCGCGCTCGGAGTACCGCGCGTAGGCGTCGCGGGTGGTGCCGCGCGTGAAGAAGCTGCCCTTCGTCGGGTGTGTTCCGGGCAGAGTACGCCACGGAATGCCATCGCCGTCGACGTCCTTGTAGCGGCCAAAATCCTTGCCCGCTTCGAGCTCGGCCGCGCTCATCACTTTGCCGCGATCAAACTGCTTTTTGTCGTCCCACTCGAACGGTTTGCAGAGGCGCTGATTCATGCCGATGTCCAAATCGGTCATCACGAAGATGGGCGTCTGTAGCCGCTCGGCGAGCTCCAGCGCGGCCGCCGAATGCGTGAAGCATTCATGCGGGTCTTGCGGGAAGAGGAGCACGTGTTTGGTGTCGCCGTGCGACGCGTACGCGCAGGCCAGCAAATCGGATTGTTGCGTGCGCGTCGGCATGCCGGTCGACGGGCCGCCGCGTTGCACGTTGACGATGGTGACTGGAATTTCCGCGAAGTACGCGAGGCCAATAAATTCCGTCATCAACGAAATGCCCGGCCCGGACGTTGCCGTGAATGCGCGCGCGCCGTTCCAGCCCGCACCGACCACCATGCCGATTGAGGCGAGTTCGTCTTCGGCCTGAACGATGGCGAAGTTGTGCCGTCCCGTGGCCGGGTCCACGCGGAATTTTTCGCAGTATTTTTGGAAGGCTTCGGGAATCGATGTCGATGGCGTGATCGGATACCACGCCGCGACTGTCGCACCGCCGTACAGAAGCCCAAGACCCGCCGCACTATTGCCGTCGGTGAAGATTTGGTCGCCAACTTTGTCGCTGCGGCGCACACGGATGCCCAGAGGCGCTTCCATGTTTGCCTTGACGTAATCGCGTCCGAGGTGCAGCGCGCGGACGTTGGATTCGAGAAGTTTTTCTTTGCCCTTGTATTGTTCGGCGAAGAGCTTCTCAAACACCGCCGCATCGACGTCGAGCAGCACCGAAAGCGCGCCGACGTAAATGATGTTTTTGAACAATTGCCGTTGCCGCGGGTCGGTATATGCCGAGTTCGTGATCGAGGTCAGCGGCACGCCGATGACTTGCACGTCTTCGCGAAATTTGTTGATCGGCATCGGGCGTGTGCTGTCGTAGAACAGATAGCCGCCCGGCTCGATTTCCGCGACGTCACCGTCCCAGGTTTGCGGGTTCATGGCGACCATCATGTCGACGCCGCCGCGACGACCGTGATAGCCCGCTTCGCAGACGCGCGCTTCGTACCACGTCGGCATGCCCTGAATGTTGCTCGGGAAAATGTTGCGCGGGCTCACGGGCACGCCCATGCGCATGATCGCCTTCGCGAACAGTTCGTTGGCCGAGGCCGAACCAGAGCCGTTGACGTTGGCGAACTTAATTACAAAATCGTTGATCGCTTCGATGCGTTTCATGCCAATTCCTTCTGCTTTTGCGCCATCGCGCTATCACGACAACCCGCGCCAGCCTTGGCGGTATTGAGCAGGAACTTCTGCATGTCCCACGCGCCCGTTGGGCAGCGCTCAGCGCAGAGTCCGCAATGCAAACACACGTCCTCGTCTTTGAACATGACGCGGCCGGTCTTGAGCGGCCCCGACGCGAGCAATGCTTGTGTGAGGTTGGTTGCCGGTGCTTTGAGTCGGCCGCGCACGTCCGCTTCTTCGCCATCGGTCGTGAACGTGATGCAGTCCATCGGACAAATATCGACGCAGGCATCGCACTCGATACAGGCGACTTCGCTAAACACGGTTTGCACGTCGCAGTTGAGGCAGCGGCTCGCTTCCTTGAAAGCGGTCGCCGCGTCGAAGCCCAATTCGACCTCGACCTTGATGCTGGCGAGCGCCATCTCGGCTTTAGCCCATGGCACCTTGAAGCGTGGGTCGTTCGAAGTGTCGTTGTCGTAGCTCCACTCGTGAATGCCCATTTTTTGGGACATCAAATTGGTCATGGGTGGCGGGCGTTTGTGTACGTCTTCGCCGTGTACGAAGCGATCAATTGAAACCGCCGCTTCGTGACCGTGTGCCACCGCCGTGATGATGTTTTTCGGGCCGAACGCAGCGTCGCCGCCGAAGAACACGCGCGGTACGGAGGACTGGTGCGTGTCGGTGCCGAGCACCGGTAAGCCCCATTTGTCGAACTCAATCCCGCAGTCACGTTCGATCCAAGGGAAAGCGTTTTCTTGACCCACGGCGACGAGCACTTCGTCGCACGCGAAGAACGCGTCGGGCTCGCCCGTGGGCACCAACGAACGGCGGCCCTTCGCGTCGTATTCGGCGCGCACGATTTCGAAGGTCATGCCCGTGAGTTTTCCGCCCTCGGTGACGAACGTCTTCGGTACGTGGAAGTTCACAATCGGAATGCCCTCGTGTTGCGCATCCTCTTTTTCCCACGGCGAGGCCTTCATTTCTTCAAAGCCACTGCGCACGATGACCTTCACGTCTTCACCGCCCAAGCGCCGTGCAGAACGACAGCAGTCCATCGCCGTATTGCCGCCGCCGAGCACGATCACGCGCTTGCCGACTTTGGTGATGTGACCAAACGACACCGACGCCAACCAATCGATGCCGATGTGAATACTCGCCGCCGCTTCTTGACGGCCCGGAATGTCCAAATCACGACCGCGTGGCGCGCCACAGCCGACGAACACCGCGTC
>JAKPSO010000960.1 GCA_029571495.1 Pseudomonadota bacterium | reverse complement strand
CGAACCGACCAGCAGATGCGCGAGGTTCACGCTGCCGTCAGGCGTGTAAGGCCGTTCGCTGCGATTGCAAAAGATGTCAAGGTTGTAGCCACCGACGCGGCGCATCACGGTCGGCCACACGCGCTCAATCTCGGCTTGGTGTGTAGCGGCGAGCGATTGCGCGACCTCGCCAATGCGTTTCGCGGCGCCGGTGGCGGTCGCGAGGGGGCCGAACGTTGCAACGCTGCCGTCAGCGAGCCATGCGTCAGCACCCAACACGTTGTGCACCATGTTGCCGTAGGCAATCGAGCGCGACCCGCAGGAATTGTTGCCGGCCATGCCGCCGAGCGTTGCTTGCGCGCTCGTCGACACATCGACGGGAAACCACAGGCCGTGCGGTTTCAGATACGCATTAAGGTGATCGAGCACCATACCGGGCTCGACCGTGACCGTGCGATTTGCCGCATCGAAATTGAGCACCTTGCGCAGGTACTTAGACGTGTCGATGACTAGCGCGACACCGGTCGTTTGGCCGCATTGGCTCGTGCCACCGCCGCGCGCGAGCACGGGCGCTTTCAGGTCCCGCGCGATGTCGATGGCGGCTTTGACGTCGTCTGCGGTTTTCGGGACGAAAACACCGAGCGGAATTTGTTGGTAAATCGACGCGTCGGTCGCGTAGCGAGCGCGGTCGGCGTCGGTGAATAGCACTTCGCCTTGTGTGTGTTGACGCAGGCGATCGGCGAGGGGCGAGGAAATTTGCATAGGCACGAAGCGTATCAGCGAGACTGAAATTTGCCCACGACGCGCGCCGCTCAACGTGCCACAATGGTTCGCATCATTTTCCAGCGCGCCGTTGATCGGCGTGCTTCCCGCGTACGGAGACACTCATGTTGCAACTGAAATTTCATCCTGCTGGACGTCACCAACTCGCCATTCCTGGGCCGTCGCCGGTGCCGGACAGGATTCTCCGTGCGATGAGCCTTCCGACGATTGATCATCGTGGCCCCGAGTTCGGCCCGCTCGGACTCAAGGTACTCACCGACATCAAGAAAATCTTCAAGACGCAGCATCCGGTCGTGATTTATCCGGCGTCGGGAACCGGCGCGTGGGAGGCGGCTTTGGCGAACACGCTTTCACCCGGCGATCACGTCGTGATGTTCGAGACGGGCCAGTTCGCGACGCTGTGGAAAAAGGTCGCTGATCGCCTCGGCGTCAAGAGCGAGTTCTTGGGCTTGCCGGGCATGGACGGTTGGCGTCGCGGTGTGCAAGCGGACTTGATCGAAGCGCGCCTTAAAGCGGACACCGCGCACAGCATCAAGGCCGTCTGCGTCGTGCACAACGAGACCTCGACGGGTGTGACGAGCAACATCGCGGCGGTGCGCGCGGCGATTGACGCAGCGAAGCATCCGGCGCTTTTGATGGTGGACACCGTTTCTGGCCTCGGCGCTGCGGACTATCGGCATGACGAATGGGGCGTTGACGTGGCGGTGGGCGGTTCGCAAAAAGGCCTCATGATGCCGCCCGGCATTTCGTTTAACGCACTCTCGCCTAAGGCCATTGAAGTGAACAAGACGGCGAAACTTCCGCGCTCGTTCTGGGCGTGGGATGAAATGCTGGAGATGAACAAGACCGGTTACTTCCCGTACACGCCGAACACCAATCTGCTCTACGGACTGCACGAAGCCCTAGACATGATTTTGGCCGAAGGGCTCGAATCCGTATTTGCGCGTCACCAGCGCTTGGGCAAGGCCTGCCGCGCGGCGGTGACGGGATGGGGCCTTGAAATTCAATGCGCGGACGCGGCCGTGTATTCGCCGGTGCTCACGGGTGTGATGATGCCGGACGGCGTAGACGCTGACAAAGTGCGCAAAGTGATTTACGAGCGCTACGACACGTCGCTCGGTATGGGCCTCGGCAAAGTCAAAGGCAAAATGTTTCGCATTGGTCACCTCGGTGAGTGCAACGACGTGTCGCTCATGGGTACGCTCTGCGCCGTTGAAATGGGCCTCGCCATTGCGGGGGTCGCGCTCAAGGGCAGTGGCGTCACGGCGGCGATGGACGTTCTGAAAACCACGCCCACGGCCGC
>JAKPSO010000948.1 GCA_029571495.1 Pseudomonadota bacterium | reverse complement strand
GAAGCGAAATTCGACCTCGTGCCGAAACCCGAACCGACGCGGCGGACGCCACCGCCGGGCTATGACTAGCCGCGGTCGCACTCGACGCGTCTGGCGCGTCGCGTAGTTCGACGCCATCGGTGTATCGCGATGTCACGCGGACAATTTGATTTATTTGGCGAGCCATCGCGCGTTGGCGTACAGAACGGTTCGGAGCCTGTGGCGGCACAGCGCTCTGCGCGGGCGTCTACGTCACGGGACATTCAATGCATCGCGCCGGACGACGCTTTGCTGCGGCTAAGGCATGCCTTACCAATGGGCGCGCACCTCGGAACTTCTTCGTGGAGTTTCCCCGGGTGGGCAGGTTTGGTCTATGCCGAGGCGCATTCGGAGCAGTTGCTCGCGCGAAAGGGGTTGGCCGCCTACGCGGCGCACCCGCTTATGCATACCGTCAGCGTTGATCGCACGTTTTACGCACCTATCGCGGAGTCTGACTATCGCGCCTACGCGGCGCAGGCGCGCTCAACCAACGCTTCGTTTCGCTTCGTCGTCAAGGCGCCGATGCTCTTTACCGGGCCGCGCTTGCGCAGCGACGAGGGACGTTGGGCAGACAACCCGGCGTTTCTCAACGCGGGCTTGGCGGCCGCGCAATTCGTGCTCCCGGCGACACTGGGCCTAGCAGAAACCTGCGGCCCGTTGGTATTTCAGTTCCCGCCGCTCGGGCCGCGGTTTACCAAGACTCCGCAGCGTTTTGCGGACGCGCTCGCGGAGTTTTTGTTGGCGCTGCCAAAGTTGTCCGGTCCTGGTTTCTACGCGGTGGAGGTGCGCGATCCCGAACTCCTGACGGACGATTACCTCGCCGCGCTTTGCGCCGGTGGCGCAACGCATTGCGTGGGTATTCATGCCCGCATGCCGCAAGCCGAGGCGCAAGGGCGCTTCTGGCGCGAGGCGGGTACTTTGCCGCTGGTTGTCCGTTGGAGTTTGCATTCCGGGTTCAAGTACGAGGAAGCGAAAGAGCGCTACGCGCCATTCAACGCACTCGTTGACGAAGACCCCGACGGTCGCGCACAGGTCGCGGCGTTGATCTTGGAGGCAGCAAAAGCCCGCCAGGAGTCCTTTGTAGTCGCCAATAACAAGGCGGAAGGCTCCGCCCCGTTGACGATTCGAAAGCTGGCGGAACTTATCGCCGAATACGGCGAAACGATCGTCAAAACGGGGTAGCGCGCTGTCAGTCTGCCGATGGCTGGCTGCACTAGAATCGCGGCAGCCACATTCACACGAAAATCAATAAGGATCGCCAATGTTTGGTCGCTTCATGCCGCAAGAAGGGCGCTTTTTTGAACTCTTCAACCTCCATGCTCATGAAATCGTCGAGGGGGGCAAAGAGCTCGTCGCGTTGATGAACGCGTTGGGCGAAGGGGCGACCGACTTGCGTGACCACGCCAACGCGATCGACGCCATCGAAAAGCGCGGTGACACTTATACGCGTGAGGCGATTCAGCTGTTGCACAAGACGTTTATAACGCCGCTTGATCGCGAAGAAATCCACCAGCTCATCTCCAATATGGACGATGTGCTCGATTTGATGCAAGACGCTGCGGAATCGGTGTCGCTGTATGACATCAAGACCGTATCGGCCGAAGCGAAGCAGCTTGCAGAAATTTGCTTGCAGTGCGGCGAGCGCGTTAAGTCGGCCGTCGCGATGTTGTCAAACATGGACAACGCGGCAGCGATCCTGAAGATTTGCGAGGAAATTGATCGCTTGGAGTCAGACGCCGATCGCGTGATGCGTAGCGCGATTTCACGGCTTTTCCGTACCGAGAAAGATGCCGTGCAACTCATCAAACTCAAAGCGATTTACGAGCTGTTGGAGACCATCACGGATCGCGCTGAAGACGTGGCCAACGTGATGCAGGGCATCGTGATCGAAAACGCGTAATCGGCGGACCAGAACCTTTATGGAACCCACCGCTATCGCCCTTTGGGTGGTTATTTTGCTGGTCGTACTCGCGCTCGGGTTCGACTTCATGAACGGCTTTCATGATGCCGCCAACGCGATTGCGACCATCGTGTCGACGGGCGTATTGCGTCCCGGACAGGCCGTGATCTGGGCCGCGTGCTTCAACTTTTTGGCATTCTTTGTTTTTGGCCTGCACGTCGCGGCAACCATCGGTAAAGGCATGGTCGAGCCGTCGATCGTCGACGTGCATGTGATCTTCGGCGCGCTGGTCGGGGCGATCGGTTGGAACGTCATCACCTGGTTCTACGGTATTCCGTCGTCATCGTCGCACGCACTGATCGGCGGCATGATCGGCGCGGGTGTGGCCAAAGGTGGTTCCGCCGCGTTGGTGGGCGGAGGCGTGTTCGGGCCATTGGGCAAAACGGTCATGTTCATCGTCGTCGCGCCGCTCATGGGGTTTGCTTTGGGTGCGTTGCTGATGCTGGCTATGGCGTGGATTTTTCGTCGCGCGACGCCGGGGCGCGTCGACAAGTGGTTCCGTCGTGGGCAACTGATTTCCTGTGGCCTGTACAGCCTCGGACATGGCAGTAACGACGCACAGAAAACGATGGGCATCATTTGGTTGCTGCTGATCATCGCGGGCCT
>JAKPSO010000927.1 GCA_029571495.1 Pseudomonadota bacterium | reverse complement strand
CACGGTGATCGCGCTGCATGCATTGCTCTCGGACGGGCTGATGGCGGACCCGCTCGCGTGCGGTCGCATTCGGCATCGCGCGGTGGACATCGGCGGCAGTGTTTACTTGCCGATTGCGCTGCCGCAGCGGCTTGAAGAATTGTTCGGCATTGTGATCAACATGGCGGCGGAGATCGTCGATCCGTTCGAGCAGGCGTTTTTCTTGATGGTGCATCTGCCGTATTTGCAGCCGTTTGAAGACGTGAACAAACGCGTGTCGCGCCTCGCGGCGAACATTCCGTTTATCGCGCACAACCTGTGTCCGTTGTCGTTCGTCGATGTTCCCGCGCAGCTCTATGTGGACGGCATGCTCGGCGTGTACGAATTGAATCGCGTTGAGTTGTTGCTCGACGTTTTCGCGTGGGCGTACGCGCGTTCGTGCCAACAATACGTGGCCGTGCAACAGAACCTCGTGCCACCGGACACGTTTCGCTTGCGCTACAGAAATGCACTTAACGACGTGGTCGCCGGGATGGTGCGAAAGATCGAACCCGCGACCGAAGCACACATCCGAAAGCGAACACCCGCGGTGGTCGAGGCCGTTGATCGCGAACGATTCGTCGCGCTCGTGCTTGCGGAGTTCAAAGCGCTGCACAGCGGCAACGCAGTGCGGTTTGGGATTCGGCCGCTTGAGTATTCGGCTTGGGCGGCGAAGTACGGGGCGCGGTCGGAGTGATTGGAGACGGTGCGTTCGTCGCTAAGTGTTCATGGTTCGATCCTTCGTCGGGCTCAGGATCACCACGAACGGAGGGAACGAACTGCGCCGGGGAGAACGGTGAGCGCAGCTTTCGCGATGCGCTTCGTGCGCGCGGCGAGAGCCTGTTTAAATAGGGACTAGCGGTCACTCGCATTGGCGGGTGCCGAAACTTTTTTGGGCTTGCACCTATGACAAACACCACCGACTACACCCCACCCACCGTCTGGACTTGGGACCAAGCCAACGGTGGTCGCTTTGCGAACATCAACCGCCCGATTGCGGGGGCGACGCATGAGAAAGACTTGCCGGTGGGCAAGCATCCGTTGCAGTTGTATTCGTTGGCGACGCCGAATGGCGTCAAGGTGACGGTGATGTTGGAGGAGTTGCTGCGCCTGGGTCACACAGGCGCGGAGTACGACGCGTGGCTGATCAAAATCAACGAGGGCGACCAGTTTGGCAGCGGCTTTGTCGCGGTGAATCCGAACTCGAAGATTCCGGCGCTGATGGATCGCAGCGGGCCGAAGCCGATTCGCGTGTTTGAGTCGGGCGCGATCCTGCTGTATCTGGCGAATAAGTTCGGCGCGTTCTTGCCGGAGGATGCTGCGGCGCGCGCGGAGTGTTTGTCGTGGCTGTTTTGGCAGATGGGCAGCGCGCCGTATCTGGGCGGTGGCTTTGGTCACTTTTATGCGTATGCGCCGACCAAGATGCAATATCCGATTGATCGCTTTGCGATGGAGGTGAAGCGGCAGATGGATGTTCTGGACCGGCGATTGGCCGAGAACGCGTATTTGGCGGGTGACGAATACACGATTGCAGACATGGCGGTGTGGGCGTGGTACGGCACGCTCGCGAAGGGACAGCTCTACGAAGCGGGCGAGTTTTTGCAAGTGCAGACGTACACGAACGTTCTGCGTTGGACCGATCAAATCGCGCAGCGACCGGCGGTGAAACGCGGCCGCATGGTGAACCGCACGTGGGGCCAGCCGAGCAGCCAATTGCACGAGCGCCACGACGCGAGCGACTTCGATACGCAGGTGGTGAAGTGATCACGTTTTACGATTGCGCGACGGCACCGAGCCCGCGCCGCGCGCGCATTTTGCTCGCGGAAAAAGGCGTGCCGCATGAGGCGG
>JAKPSO010000921.1 GCA_029571495.1 Pseudomonadota bacterium | reverse complement strand
GCTGTACGCGCTCGTCGGGCGGCATGTTCGCCCAGTTCAGCGCACGGCGCAACTCGCTTAACGTGTCCGGCCCCGGCGCGGTGAACATCATCACGCCACCGACTTTGAGCACCCGATTCCACTCCGCGAACAGCGCGGGCAGATCATTCGCCCACTGCAACGCGAAATTGCTCCAGAGCACGTCCGCGTGTTCGCGCGCGAACGGGAGCGACGCCATGTCGGCGACGATGCCGCGCGTGTGGCCGCCGAGCGTTGCGCTCTTTCGAGACAGGCCAAAGCGCTCCAACCAGTTCGCTTTCGGCGCATCGACGACGGGTGCCGCGCGCGAAACCATCGCCGCCGATTGATCAATTGCGACAATTTCCGCCTCCGGAAAGCGCGCGGCGAGCGCGCGCGTGTGCGTGCCCGGCCCACAGCCGACATCTAGCACAACTGACGGCGAAAGGCGCATGACGTCGAAGCGTTCCAACAGGCGATTGCCCACTTCGCGTTGCACCACGGCAGCGTCGGCGTACGTCGCGGCGGCGCGATCAAAGCGCGCGCGAACGAGCGTCGTGTCGAGGGGTTCGGGCGCGCTCATCGCGGCGAGTCTTTCTGCAAATGCGCGAGCACCGCACGCGCCGTTGCCTCGGCGTCCGTGAGATGCGGAACGTGCGCGGAGTGCGGTAAGTCGATGTGCGTGCCGCCGGTGGCTGCGGCGAGCCACGCGCTTGATTGGCTGTAGCTCAGTCGATCCAAACGCCCGGAAATCGCGAGAAGCGGCGCGCGGATGTTCGCGATCTCCGCGCGCAAATCCACGCCAGAGGTGAGCGCGATGCCATCGTCGAGCGCGGTGTGTGACACCGCTGGTCGCGCCACGCCGAGTGCCGCGAGTTCAGCCGCGAGCGGCGAATACTTTGCCGCCATATTGAGTTCAAAAAACTGCGCGAGCGTCGCCGCGTAATCACGGCGCAGACCACCACGCAATAGCTCCAGCGCGTGCGGCGTCGTCGCGTGCGTCCAATCTTCAGCGCGCAAAAAACGCGGGGAAGACGCAAGCGTCGTCACATGCGAAATCGCGTCCGGAAAGTCAATCGCCATGCGCAGCGCAACCGCGCCCCCCAACGACCAGCCCGCCACTGCGTAACGCGGCGCGATACCGCGCATCGAACGGGCGACCGCAGCAGCCATCGCCGACAAACTGTACGGCGACACCGGCGGGCTCATGCCATGTCCCGGCAGATCAATCAAATGCACGCGGCAGTGCGACAACACATGCGGCAGCCACGGTCGAAAAAATTCACTGTGCAAGCCCCAACCGTGTAACAACACGAGATCAACGCCCGCACCAATGCTCTCAACGGGCAGGACGGGTAGCGCTGAATCGAGAGCGTCCGGTGATGGCATGGGAAAATTTGCGCAGACGGCGAACAAAGGCAGGACTACAAATTTTATTGCGTAAGCTCTACGGCGCGAATACGGACACGATGGCGGATGCGCCAGTGCTCGCGCGTGCGCCTGCCGTGACGCCGCGCGAGATGAGCGCTGGCCGCGAACTATTGCAACGCATTGTCGATCGCGCGCTGCCGCAGCCGTGCTTTTTCTGTCGCGATGCAAGCCGAGAAACTGTATGTGCGTTGTGCGCTGACGGGCTACCGCGCGTACCTCCGCAAGCCTGTCCGCGTTGCCAACTGCCGGCGGCGAACGGTGAAGCGTGTGGTCGTTGCATCAAACGCCCACCGGCATGGGAACATCTCCACGCCCTGTGGATTTACGACTTTCCCGCCAGCGCCGCGATTTTGTCGCTCAAATATCGGCATGCGTTCTCGCTCTGTCGCTGGGTCGCAACACAGTGTGACGCGTGGCCCTATGCGGCGTCGGCGACGTTGATTCCGGTGCCGCTCGGCGCGGCGCGCTTGCAGTTTCGTGGCTATAACCAGTCCGAATTGATCGCGCGCGAATTGGGCACACGTTTTGGTCTGCGCACCGATGTTGATGCGCTTATTCGTATCCGCGAGACCGAGGTGCAGCAGCAGCTCGACATGTATGCGCGGCGTCGCAATGTGCATCAGGCGTTCGCCGCAACGCGTTCGCTCGCGGGTGAGTCCGTTGTGTTGATCGATGACGTGCTCACGAGTGGCTCGACGCTCAACGAACTCGCGCGCGCAGCGTTCGCAGCGGGCGCGGAGCGCGTTGACGCCTTCGTCTTGGCGCGTGTGCAGCCGCCGCGTGCACGCCAGCGCATCACCCCATTCAAAAAGTCCGTCGCATGATTCACGTCGTCCTCGTCGAACCCGAAATACCTCCGAACACGGGCAATGTGATTCGCCTATGCGCGAATACCGGCGCGACATTGCACCTGGTGCGCCCGCTCGGCTTTCCGCTGGAAGACTCGCGCATGCGCCGCGCCGGGCTCGACTATCACGAGTACGCGACGATGAAAGTGCACGACGATTGGACCGCGTGCAAAGTCGCGCTCGCCGCGCTCGGTGTCACGCGAATGTTCGCGATCGAAACGTGCGGCACGCGAGCGCCGCATGACACGGCACTCACGACAAACGACGCATTCGTGTTCGGTTCGGAAACGAAAGGGCTGTCGGCCACTGTGCTCGCCGATTTCGCACCGGAGCAACAACTACGGCTGCCGATGCGTCCGGCGATTCGCAGCCTGAATTTGTCCAACTCCGTCGCGATCACCGTGTACGAGGCGTGGCGACAGATAGGATTCGTGGGCGCGTCTAGCCAATAGCGCAGTGGTCCCGGGAAATTACAGGCCCGCAGCTGCGCGCAACGCGGCCGCGCGATCCGTGGCTTCCCACGTGAACTCAGGTTCGTCGCGACCGAAGTGGCCGTACGCTGCGGTCTTTTCGTAGATCGGGCGCAGCAGATTGAGCATGTTGATGATGCCCTTCGGACGCAGATCGAAATGCTCGTTCACCAGCTGCGCGAGCTTCTCGTCAGAGATGACGCCCGTACCTTCGGTGTAGACCGTGATGTTCATCGGTTTCGCCACGCCGATGGCGTACGCCACTTGGATTTGGCATTGCTTGGCGAGCCCTGCCGCGACGATATTTTTCGCGACGTAGCGCGCTGCGTACGCCGCAGAGCGATCTACCTTGCTCGGGTCTTTGCCCGAGAACGCGCCGCCGCCGTGTGGGCACGCGCCGCCGTAGGTGTCGACGATGATTTTGCGACCCGTGAGGCCGCAATCACCTTGCGGGCCGCCGATGACGAAACGACCGGTCGGGTTAATCAAATACTTCGTGTTCTGCAGCCATTCTTTCGGCAGCACCGGTTTGATGATTTCCTCAATGATCGCTTCGTTAAACGAAGCTTTCATTTTGGTCGGCGATTCGCTTTGATTCGGGTCGTGTTGCGTTGAGAGCACCACGGTGTCGATTGAGTGTGGCTTGCCGTCGACGTAGCGCATCGTGACTTGCGATTTCGCGTCGGGGCGCAGGAACGGCAAACGACCGTCTTTGCGCAGCATCGCTTGGCGCTCAACGAGACGGTGCGCGTAGTAAATCGGCGCTGGCATCATCGACGGCGTCTCGTCACAGGCGTAACCAAACATCAGGCCTTGATCGCCTGCGCCGGTGTTCAAATGATCGTCGCTGGCGTGATCGACACCTTGCGCGATGTCGTTGCTCTGCTTGTCGTAGCAGACCATGACCGCGCAGCCCTTGTAGTCGATGCCGTACTCAGTGTTGTCGTAGCCGATGCGCTTGATCGTGTCGCGCGCGACTTGGATGTAATCGACGTGCGCGTTAGTCGTAATTTCGCCCGCGAGCACCACGAGGCCCGTGTTGGTCAACGTCTCCGCGGCGACGCGTGAGCGAGGGTCTTGTTTGAAGATCGCGTCGAGGATCGCGTCGGAAATCTGGTCGGCGACTTTGTCGGGGTGACCTTCGGAGACGGATTCAGAGGTAAAGAGGTAATCGCTCATGAGGGAACCTTGTATAAAAACGGTTTGACTCAAGCGAGCCGGTGACCAAAAAGCAACTAGGTTCACGAGCGGCGACGCTTTAGCGGAAAGTGACCGATGATCGCGATAAATCGCAAAATCAACAACGCTGCCCCGCAAGTAGTCGAATAACTCAGCGAGCGCCACTTAAAATTGTAGGGCAATCCTCTTTCGGCTGCTTTCGCACCCCTCAATTTGTCTTCTCTCCTGTCCCGCATTGCTTTGAGCCTCGCCACATGGCTCGCCCGCCGCTCGCTCGCCACGCAGGCGAGGATCGGCGCGGTGCTTGGGCGCGCGATGCTGCTTTCGGGCGGCATGCGCAATCGCCTGCGCGGATACCTCGCACAGGCGGGCTACGCGGATCGCGTCTCGCTGTCGCAGGCGGCGGTGGGCATTGGCCGAATGGCCGTGGAGACAGCAGGGTTGTGGCGTTCGCCGGACGCGCTTATTTTGAGCCGCGTGAAAATCGTTGAAGGCTGGGACGAGGTGATCGCCGCGCGCGACGCCGGGCGTGGCGTGATCTTTCTGTCGCCACACATGGCGACCTTTGAAATCGCCTCGCTCTTCATCGGCTCGCAAATTCCGATTAGCGTGATGTTTCGCCCGCCGCGCGTGCAGTGGGCGGAGCCGATGATGCGGGCGGGGCGCGATCGAATGCAGATCCGCTCGGAGCCGGCCGAAATGAGCGGTATCCGTGCGATGCTCAAAGCGCTGCGCCGTGGCGAGACGATTGGCTTATTGCCCGATCAAGTGCCTGATCCGAATCGTGGCGGAGAGGGCGTGTGGGCGGACTTTTTCGGGCGTCCGGCATTCACCATGACACTCGCGCAAAAATTCGCCAAAACGACGGGTGCTTTGGTGGTGATGATTGGTTGCGTGCGACTGCCGAACGCAGCAGGCTATCGCGTGCTGTTCACGCCGCTGGCGCCGTTTTCGGACAATTTGGAAACCTCGGCGCGCGAACTCAACGCCGCGGTCGAAGCCGCGATTGCGCTCGCGCCCGATCAGTTTTTGTGGAGCTACAACCGCTACAAAGTACCTGCGGGCGTCACGCCGCCGAGCGGGGCGAAAGCATGACCGCCGCCGGCGTCATCACGCTCATCGGGAGCAAACTCCTCGCGCTGGTGCCGCTGCGGATCATCGCGGCGGTGAGCGCGCCATTGGCGTGGCTTGGATGGACGTTTGCAAAATCGCGCCGCCGCATAACGTTGACCAATCTGCGCTTGTGCTTCCCCGAAAAAACCGACGCCGAACGCGAAGCCATCGCCCGCGCGCACTTTCGGGCGTACATGCAGGCGGCGTTGGAGCACGGTTTTTTGTGGAATGCGAGTGGCGAGCGCATTCGCGGCTACGTGACCTTGCACGACGAAGACCAGTGGAAACGTTTTCGCGATGTAGATGTTGCAAAGGGCGAAACGCCACGCCCAGTGATTTGGTTGTGCCCGCATTTCATTGGGCTCGACGCAAGCGCGATTCGCATTTCGGTCGATACGTCGGGCTGCTCGCTGTACAGCGAACAAAGCAACCCAGACATTGATGCCATGATGTTGGCGGGACGCACACGTTTCAGCAACTCGAAAATCATCGCGCGCACCGAAGGCGTGAAGCCGATTCTTCGCGCAATGAAATCCGGCCTACCGTTCTATTACTTGCCGGACATGGATTTTGGGGCGCGTGACTCCGTTTTTGTGCCGTTCTTCGGCGTGCAAGCGGCGACGATTACCGGCGTGTCACGCCTCGCAAAACTCACCGGCGCGGCCGTCGTGCCGGTGATTGCGACTCAGCGAGAGCGTGGCGCGGGCTACGACGTTCGCTTCTACCCTGCATGGGAAAACTTCCCTTCGGGCGACGATGTGGACGACGCGCGTCGAGTCAACGCTTTCATCGAAGCGCGCGTCCGTGAGAACATCGCGCAATATCTTTGGACCCACCGGCGCTTCAAAACGCGCCCGGAAGGTGAAGCGAGTTTGTACTGATGACTACCCCCGTGCCTTTTTCCGACGCGCGCCCCCGCATTGTGGCGGCGGATGCAGCGGGCGTTGCCGCCGCGTGCGAGCGGCTCATCGCTGGCGAATTAGTGGGTTTGCCGACCGAGACGGTGTACGGGCTCGCGGCGGACGCCAATAACGCGGAGGCCGTGAACAAAATATTCGCCGCGAAGGGGCGTCCTGCCGATCATCCGTTGATCGTGCATGTTGCCTCGGCGCAGGCCGCACGGACGTGGACACGCGTGTGGTCAGATGCCGCCGAAAAGCTTGCGCGGGCCTTTTGGCCGGGGCCAATGACACTCATCGTCAAGCGTGCGTCGCACGTGCTTGACGCGGTTACCGGTGGGCAAGATACGGTCGGTTTGCGTGTTCCGTCGCATCCAGTGGCGCAAGCGCTCCTAACGAGTTTTGCGCAACGCAGTACTAGCCCGCACGCCGGATTGGCGGCGCCGTCGGCCAATCAATTCGGGCACGTAAGCCCGACGACGGCGCAGCACGTCATCGACGAATTTCCGTCGACCGCACTGTTGGTGCTCGACGGTGGCGCATGTGACGTAGGCATCGAATCGACGATCGTCGACGTAAGCGGTGAAGTGGTGCGCGTGCTACGGCCTGGCCGCATTCGGGTGACGGACATTGAGCGCGTGCTTGGTGTCGCGCTCGCGAGCGATGCCGCTGACGCTGCCGACGCGCCACGCGTTTCGGGATCGCTTGCTTCGCATTACGCCCCGCGTACGTCCACACAGATGATTGATGAGCGTCGGCTGCGCATGCAGCTTCGCGCGTTTCGCGCCGCCCACGATCGCGGTCCGACTCGTTGCATCATCACCCATTCGTTCGATGTTGAAACGACTGAAAAACTGCACGCTGTGCGTCTTGCCGCCGACGCGCACACGTGGGAATTCGAGCTCTACGCTCTGCTCAGAAAACTCGATAGCCAACGCTACGGCGAACTCATCATCGAAGCGCCACCGCAAGGCCCAGAGTGGGACGCCGTGAATGATCGCGTGAGACGAGCGACGCAGCGAGATAGTGAGCAGTGAGTGGTCAGCGGATAGTCGTGAACGGTGCTGTGGGAGCGGGCTTGCCCGCGATTGGCATCAGAAATCGCGGGCAAGCCCGCTCCCACATTGCTGATGAAAAACGCCTACGTCACATGATATGAAAATCATCCTCGCTCCCGATTCCTTCAAAGGTTCACTTTCCGCCGACGGCGTTTGCGCTGCGCTGGAGACAGGGCTGCGTCGTGTACTTCCAAGCGCTGCCGACGCGGAAATCATCAAGCGCCCAATGGCCGACGGCGGCGAAGGCACGCTCGACGCCATCGTCGCAGCGCTCGCGGGTAGCGGCGCGCGACGCAAGCAGGCGCTCGTGCGAAACGCTGCGGGGCAATCGGCCGAAGCGGCATACGCGCTCATCCGAAGCGGTATTTACGAAGCCGCGGTGATTGAAGTCGCGCAAATCGTGGGCATCGAAGACGCGCACAACATGGCCGTGCCGGTGGGCGATCGTTCCACCTACGGCGTGGGCGAACTCATTCGCTTGTTGCTCGCCGAAGGCATTCGCCACTTTTTCATTGGCCTCGGCGGTACCAGCACCAACGACGGTGGCGCGGGCTTGCTCGCGGCGCTCGGCGTGAAGTTCACGGGCACCTTCCGGCGCGAAATTGAGCCGACGCCGAATGGTCTCGCGAAACTCATTTCTGTCGACGTGACCGCACTCGACGCACGCCTGGCGGAATGCGAAATCACGCTACTTTCTGACGTTAACAACGGCCTCCTCGGCGAACGCGGTGCGACCGCGATTTTCGGGCCGCAAAAGGGTGTCGCGGCCAACGATGT
>JAKPSO010000917.1 GCA_029571495.1 Pseudomonadota bacterium | reverse complement strand
AAAGCACACGCAAGTACGGCATCGCGTGGCCGTCTTGATAGTGGTGACGCAGCGAAAAACCAAGCCAATCTTGTGCTGCCATGTACTCACGAAACGCGGTGAACACGACGCGCTTTGCGCCCGCGTCGAGCGCGACTTGGTGCAGGTCGCCATAGCGCACGGTGAGTGCGATAAGCACATTCGCGCCGAGCGACGCGATGCGCTCGCGCACCGCGTCCACGGACGCGCGTGGATCGAGAAACGACACCACGCCGCCCGCCTTGAGTGTCGCGAAATACGCGATCACTGCTTGCGGAATATTGGGCAACATCACGAGCACGCGGTCGCCGCGTTGCAGGCCTTGTTTTAGCAGCCCATCCGCGAAGCGATTGGCCAAGCGGTCGAGCCGCCGGTAGGTGATTTGCTTGTGCATGAACTGCACAGCGACAACATGCGGAAAGCGCCGCGCCGCGACCTCAAGATGTCGCTGCAACGGACCTTGTGGCGGACGAATTCGATACGGCGTGCGCCCGTCGTAGTACTTGAGCCACGGCCGCTCCGCCTCCAACGCGCGGTCACGCTCGCGTCGTAGCTTGCGCTCCTCGGCGATTTGTAGCGGGCCGAGGAAGCGATCCAGCGCACGGTTCACGGCGTCAGGGCGCTCAACCATGACCTGATGTGCCGAGAGCGGCAGCGTGACCTCCTGCGCACCGGGGATGAGCTTGGCGATGGCTTGATATGCGCTGGTGTCGAACAGGCGATCACGCTGCCCGAGAATTACGAGCGTCGGGCAAGCAATTTTTTTAAGAAGCTCGGTGCCGTCATAGGTGATCACCGCGCTTTTGTACTGCGCGTGAATGACGTGGCCCGGCGGGTAACGCTTGCCGACCGGCAGCAACGTGAAGACCGACGACAGCAACCAACGCGGCGCTTTGAGCAGAAAGCGTCCCGCGTTCTTGAGCTTATCGAAGCGCACCGCGGACCCGATGATCACGAGCTTTTCGACGCGCTCGGGATGCCGCGTCGTGAAAACGGTCCCGAGCGCGCCGCCGAAGGAATGCGTTACGAGGACGAAGCGCTCAGATGCGCCGATGGCGTCAAGCAGCGCTTCAATATCCGCCAGCAATTCGTCGCGCGTGTAGTCACTCAGTGGCGCGTCAGTGAGCCCGTGTCCGCGTAAGTCCGGCGCGATCACGCGGCTGCCTTCGTAAAAATGCCCGAGCTGGAAATGCCAATACCCGGCGTAGCCGCCCATACCGTGCAGGAAGACAATCGTGCGCAGCGCATCCGGCGGTCCGGCGTCGACCACGCTCATGCGCAACGCGCGCCCGTTCGTCGTGCGCGAGGGCAGCTTGATGGTGCGCCGGTAGAGGTCAGTGTCGAAGGCCATGATTCCCCGAGGAACGTTTGCGCGGCAATACTACGCCGCGGCAGCAGCGGTAGCGGCGTTGGCGTACAAAATTCCGTCACGGCGCGCTTTAATCAGCCATACTTGTGTTCATCAAGTCCATCCCCAATTGATTATCAATTGAAACCATCCCCCCATCGCCGCGCACTGCTCTCCGCGCTGTTTTCGGCACCGATCTACGCGACCGCGGCTACAAAAATGTCCACCTCCTCCGCTCCGCTCTCCGATTCCGCATTCGTTGGCCTCACCAAATCGCCGCGCATGCCGGTCATGTTTGTCGGACATGGCAGCCCGATGAACGCGATTGAGGACAACGCGTATCGACGCAGCTGGCAGGGCATCGGCGCGCAGTTCGGCACCGGCGCGAAGTACCCGACGCCGCAATTGATCCTCTGTATCTCCGCGCACTGGCTCACGCGCGGGTGGTGGATGACGGCCATGGCGCAGCCGAAAACGATTCACGATTTCGGCGGTTTTCCCCAAGCATTGTTCGACCAGCAATACCCCGCGCCCGGCGCGCCGCTGACCGCAAAGTCCATCGCACAATCGATCACCGCGCCTTTGGTTGGGCTCGACGATCACGAATGGGGTTTGGATCACGGTACGTGGTCGGTGATCAAGCCAATGTTCCCCGCGGCGTCAATTCCCGTGGTGCAACTGAGCATGGATTACGGCCGCGCGCCGAGTGAACATTTCGCGCTGGGACAGCAGCTCGCGAAACTGCGCAACTACGGCGTGTTGATCGTCGGCAGTGGCAACATCGTGCACAACCTGCGTGCGATGAGAATGCAAGCGTCGGGCGGAAAAGCCTACGACTGGGCGATTGAGTTTGATCGTGTGACCGCCGAGATTTTGCAATCGGGCGACAACGCGCGCCTGAACGATTTTCAAAAGCTCGGCCAAGTCGCGACGCTCGCACATCCGACGTACGAGCACTACTTGCCGCTCCTCTACACGGCGGGCGCTGTCTCCGCGAGTGAGCCGGTGCGCTTCTTCAACGCGGACATGGCGTTGGCGTCGATCTCGATGCGCTCGGCGATGTGGGGTTAATACGGCTTTTGCGCGCTAACGACCGTGCTACGGTCTATATAGCCAAATAATCTGCTTAGTCGACTTGCCTAAAAAACACCACGCAACGGCCACAGAATGGTCGTTTCGGCCAAAAAGCCATAAGCGATCACACCCAAACACGGCATCCCGCTAGGCCGTTCGCGATTTGAAGTGCTTCTTGATGGCGCTTGTGAACTGAGTGCGGGAGTGTTGCGTGCGCTCCAGCAAGCCCACGCGCCGCTCGATGCGGCTGCCGGGAATCGGAATCAAGGTGAGGTCGGTGTCGCGCGCCCACTTCACGTTGTCGAGCTTGGGCACGATGGCCGCTCCGTAGCCCTGCCGCACCAGTGCCACGATTGTCTCGACGGAATTCACTTCAAGGCCTTCGACCACTTTCACGCGTGCTTTCGCCAGCGCGCGCGCCACCAAATCACCGGTCCACGTGGTTCGATCAAAACGCAAAAACGGCGCAGTTCGCAAAATCTCCAGCGGTTCGCTCTCGAGCTTGAAGTGCGGCCGGCGCGGCACGATCAAAACCATCGGCTCGCTATACAACGGCGTCCACTGCAACGATGCAGGCAAGGGTCGCGGCGAGTGCGTCGTGACGGCCGCATCGAGTTCGCCGTTTTCCACGCGCGTGACGAAGTCTGCGGACAGGCCAGCAAAGAGCTTCACTTCAAGGCGTGGATGATCGCGTTTAAGTTGCCAGAGCGCCCCAGAGAAAGCTCCCATCAGAGCCGAAACCAACGCACCCATCACTACCGTTCCCGAGAGCCCGTCCGCATCCTGCGTCGCAAGCGACTCGTAGCGACGAACCAAATCAAGCATCTCCGGCACCACATTGCGTCCAGCAGTATTGAGAACGATCGAACGGCCCGCGCGATCAAAGAGCACCATGCCCAAGTCCTGCTCCAGCGCGCGAATTTGAAGGCCTACTGCAGCGGCCGTGAGGCCAATGTCAGCACCGGCTGCGGCAAAGCTGCCGCGCTCCGCCACTTTTAGAAATGTTCTCAGGACGCGAATGGAAGGCATGGGGCGGGCGGCTTTAAGCTCTTTGGTCAGATTGCAAATCTACAGGATATTTTTCTAGACTGATCGTTAAGCAAAAGTTATTCTTTCGCTCAGGAATAGAAATTTTCGCTTTTCCGACGCAGTGGTTTGAACCATAATGAGTAGATGAAATTCACTGCCGCGCGCTCTCGAAGCGACGTATTCATTAGCTCAATGGACTGCGATTTCGCGCAGTCGTGCGCTGCATGAGCGCACCCCTCACCGTGAAGATTTGGCGTGGCACCGCCGAGGGCGATTGGGTGACGTATCAAGTCCCGCGCCGCGATAGTCAAACGGTCTTAGACGTAGTGACCTATGTGCAGCGCTCGCTTGACCCGACGCTGAGTTACCGCTTTTCTTGCCGCGTCGGAATGTGCGGCTCATGCGCGATGACCGTCAACGGTGTAGCGCGCTGGACGTGCCGCACACATGTTTCCAAGGTTGTGATTCGCGACGAGTTGGAGCTGGCGCCTCTGTCAAACTTGCCGATCATCAAGGACCTCACCACCGATATGTCGGAATTTTTCGACAAATGGGCGGCGGCGAAAGGTCGGTTTACGGGCGAACTTAACCGCCGCGACGACTTCAGCAACGTTAAACCGGATTCCGAGGAACGCAAGCGAGTCGACGCGGGGATTGAGTGCATCGGATGCGGCGTCTGTTACGCATCGTGCGACACCGTCACGTGGCGGCAAGATTATTTGGGGCCTGCGGCACTCAATCGCGCTTGGACACTCGCCAACGACGTGCGCGACACCGCGCAAAATGAACGGCTTAGAGCCGTCGCGGGCGACGCCGGTTGTCACGCCTGTCACACGCACACGACGTGCTCGGAGCGCTGCCCGAAAGGCATCGAACCGACGGCGGGCATCAGCGGACTCAAGCGCCTCGCCGCGCGCGCGGCAATACGCGGAGAACTCGATTGACCAAAGCCACTGAAGCGAAACTCTGGTACGCGCAGCGCATCAGCGCAATGGTGCTGGCGCTTTGTGTGCTCGTACATTTGTTCACCATTTTGTACGCGTTGCGCGGCGGTCTCTCCGCGGCGGAGATTTTGGCGCGCACGCGCGGCAACACGGCGTTCGCATTGTTCTATGTGGTCTTCGTATTGAGCGTCGTGGTTCACGCGCCGCTCGGGTTGGCTCGAATTGCCGAGGAATGGCTGCAATGGCGTGGTCGTTCGTTGCAAGTCACGGTGGCATTGCTCGCTGCGCTGCTAGCGATCATCGGTCTACGCGCGGTGTGGGGTGTTTATGCGGGCTGATTGTTCAAACGTTCGTCGCAATGACTGGCGCGCTCGTGGCAATGTGGGATACATCGCGTTTGTCGTCCACCGAATCTCGGGCGTTGCGCTTGCCTTGTTCCTGCCGCTGCACTTTTGGGCGTTGGGCACTAGCCTTCAGGGCGCTGCCACGCTCGATGGTTTTTTGCGCTGGACTGAAATGCCGTTGGTCAAGTTTGCGGAGTGGGGCCTAGTGATATTGCTGACGGCACATGCGGCGGGCGGTGTGCGCTTGCTGGTTATCGAGTTTGGGCGCTGGCACGGATCGCGCAAACGCTGGATCGGCGCGGCGTTGGCCGCGTGTATTCTGGTCGGTGTGTTGCTCGGCGCGATCTTGACCGCGTGACGATCGGCGTCGTGTTCGCATCGCCGCCATCCGTTTAAGGTCACAGACGAGTGGGCGGGGTCACAGCAACGGCAAGTGGGCCCCGTGTTGAATTTGTAAAGGAGTACTGACAAATGTTGTACAGACAAAAGTGGTTCGCGTTGTGTTCGGCGATGACTGCGGGCGTGCTTGCTCTCGTGTCGGGTGCACCCGCGCTGGCGCAAAGCGCGCCGTGGCCGAACAAGCCCGTGCGGATCGTCGTGCCGTTTCCGGCCGGTGGCACCACCGACGTCGTGGCACGGCTCCTTGGGCAACGATTGCAGGACGTATGGGGCCAGAGCGTGCTCGTTGAAAACAAGACCGGCGCAGGCGGCAATATCGGAGCGACGGAAGTCGCGAAAGCCGCCAACGACGGCTACACACTGGTCATGGCGTCGGGTTCGATCGTGACAGTGAATCCGCACATATACGCAAAGATGCCATTCGACGCCGCGAAGGACTTCGCGCCGATCACGAACGTCGCTCAGGGCCCGATGGTGATCGTGGTCGGACCTAACGTACCGGCGAAAAACATCGCCGAATTCATCGTGATGGCCAAAGCGAAACCGGGCCAAATGAATTTCGGATCGGCGGGCATCGGTAGCCAGGTACACATGGCGGGGGAAAACTTTCTCTACAGCGCTGGGATTGACCTCAAGCACGTTCCGTACAAGGGTGAATCGCTCGCACTCACTGACGTTGCGGGCGGCAGCGTGGAAATGGTGCCCGGCAACTTGGCGGCGATGCTGCCGTTCATCAAGTCCGGAAAAGTAAAAGCGCTGGGCGTGACGAGCGCCGAGCGCAGCCCGGCGGCGCCAGACATTCCAACCGTCGCCGAATCCGGTCTGCCCGGTTTCGTCAACGTCGGTTGGTTCGGTTTGTTAGCGCCTGCGGGCACGGCCAAGGAAATCATCGACAAAG
>JAKPSO010000915.1 GCA_029571495.1 Pseudomonadota bacterium | reverse complement strand
CTACAACAGCACGAGCGCGTGTACCGCTACGCCAAACCTTGGCTACACCCTTGGTGCGTGGGGCGGCACCTGCACGGGCGCGGCCAGCGGCATCGGCAATCTGAGCTACACCACGAATCCGGTGACCGCGAATTGCTCTGTCAGTGTGACGTTTACGGCGTTGCCCGTTCTCAATATCGACAACAGCGGCGCACCGACGGTGTACGAAGGTGCGACCGATGGGCTCTTGTTGATGCGCTATTTGATGGGCCTTCGTGGCGCAGAGCTAGTGCAGAACGCACTCGGCAACAGCCCGCAACGTGATGCGACGCAAATCGAAAACCACATTCAGACCTATCTCACGCTCTTCGACGTGGACGGCGATGGCGTGGTTCGGGCGACGACTGACGGCGTATTGATTTATCGTCGCTTGCTGGGTTTGTCTGGCACCGCGCTCACCCACGGCGCTAACAACGGCACGCGCAGCGACGCACAAATCGCGGCGGCGATTGATGCGTTGCGGCCGTAAGTAGCCTGAGGCTCTGGGCGCGAACTTGGTCGCGCTTGGTGACGAGGAGGAGCGCGGCCAAGTCCGCGCCTACTTCCCGCTGAAACGAACAGTCGTGAGACTTAACCGCGCCCGACGTAAGGCATCTTAGTGGCCATGATGGTCATGAATTGCACGTTCGCTTCGAGTGGCAAATTGGCGATGTGCACGATGGCGTCGGCGACGTGTTTGACGTCCATGCGCGGCTCAATGGCCATCGTGCCGTTGGCCTGCATGACGCCCTTGGCCATGCGTTCGGTCATTTCGGTGGCCGCGTTGCCGATGTCAATTTGGCTGCACGCGATGTCGTACTTGCGGCCGTCGAGCGACGTGGTTTTTGTTAAGCCCGTGATGGCGTGTTTGGTCGATGTGTACGGCGAACTATTGGGGCGCGGCGCATATGCAGAAATTGAGCCATTGTTGATGATGCGGCCACCGCGCGGGGTTTGGTCTTTCATCACACGGAAGGCTTCTTGGGTGCAATAAAACGCACCGGAAAGATTGGTGTCAACTACCGCTTTCCATTGCTCGACCGTGATGTCTTCGAGCATCACCGGCGGTGCGCCAATGCCCGCGTTATTGAAAATCACGTCGACGCGACCGAACGCGGCAACCGTCTTCGCGAACAAATTTTTCACTGAGGCCGGATCACTCACGTCCGTCACTACTGCGATGCCGCGCACAGCGTCTTCGCCAGCGGAAGCCACTGCTGCTTCAAGCTCAGCCCGTCGACGACCAGCGAAGGCAACACTGTAGCCCGCTTTCAGCAACGCCACGGCTGAGGCCTTGCCGATACCTGCCGACGCGCCCGTGATGATGGCAACTTTGCCGTTGGGAGTAGTCATGTGAGTGCCTTTGAGAGAAAGAGTGGCGGGCGCGGCCCGGGATATTTACGCGGCAGGCGGTGCCCGCGCTACGACGCTAGTGAGGTCTAAACAGCGGATGCTGTTTCGCTTCGGCAAGTGTAAGCACCGGCGTGACACAGCAATCCAATCCGTCAAAGAAATCGGTCCAGTGGGCCAGCGTCTGCGCGCCAATACAGTCGGCGATTTCTTTTCGTACGCGCATTCCGACGACACCCTCGGACGTTCCGAGTGGCTTCAAATGTTCCTTGCGTAGCGCGTCACATAGGATTTGCCAAAACTTTGGCTCGAGAGCGCCGACGGCCAAAAAGCGTTCATCGGACGTGCGGTACACGCCGTAGCACGGCCAACCGCCCGTCAACCAGTCTTCGCCCCGTGGCTTCGCAGCGTCAAGCTGCAAACCATGTTCCGCGATGATGTTGAGGTCCGCAACCTCGTGGGTCATGGAGACGTCGACAAACGATCCAACGCCCGTGGTTTTTGCTTGCACGAGCGCGGCGCAAATTTGCGCTGCTGCCGCAAGCGCACCGCCCGCAAGATCGGCGATTTGCCAATTGGAAATCGCTGGTGGTCGTCCGCGTTCGCCGATTTGGTCAAGCACACCGGACATCGACAAAT
>JAKPSO010000906.1 GCA_029571495.1 Pseudomonadota bacterium | reverse complement strand
TAAGCTCAGCGACGATCAGATTGCTGAGGGCATCGCGAATCTCGGGCCGCACATCGAGTGGGTCACGATTGACGACGAGCGCATCGCGACGCTGCCGAAGTGCAGCGACCGCGACGACCAGAAATTCTTGAACGTCGCGCTGTGTGCCGACGCGGACGCTCTCTTGACGTACGACCGCGCCGTATTGCGGCTCCGCAAGCGCGTCCCGTTTGCGATCACCACGCCTGATGTCTGGTCAAGCGCCAACGCACAACAGCTGTCGCCCGTCAGTCCACCGTAGCGCCAGACGACGCGACGACCTTCGCCCACTTTTCGGTTTCGGCGACGATGGTGCGGCCGAAGTCTTCCGGCGTTCCCGCAATCGGTTGTCCGCCCAATTCCGCCAAACGTGCGCGCAGCTTCGGATCGGCGAGCGCGCGATTCACCGCAGCATTCATTTTTTCGATGGCCTCACGCGGCGTGGCTTTCGGCATGCCGATGCCAAACCACGCAGTCGCTTCGTAACCGGGCACGGTATCGGCGACGGTGGGCAGATCTGGAAACGACGGCTCGCGGCCAGCGGACGTCACCGCCAATGCGCGAATGCTGCCGGCTTTGATGTGTCCTGCCGACGACGGCAAATTGTCGAAAAACACCTGCACTTGGCCGCCAATCAAATCGGTCAACACGGGACCGGCACCTTTGTACGGAATGTGCACCATGTTGCAGCCGGTCATCGACTTGAACAGTTCGCCCGAGAGGTGCGTCGAAGTGCCGCTACTCGACGAGGCCATGTTCACTTTGCTCGGATTGGCCTTGCAGTAGGCGATGAACTCCGCGACGGTTTTCACCGGCAATTTGTTGGTCACCACCATCACGTTGGGCGTGCGCACGATGCCTGCGACGGGCGCGATGTCGCGAATGAAATTGAACGGGAGCTTTTTATAGAGCGAAGCATTGATGCCATTGGCCGGATTGACGAGCAACATCGTGTAGCCATCGGGCGCGGCGTTGACCACGGCCTCGGTTCCGATGTTGTTGCCACCGCCCGCGCGGTTTTCGACGACGACTTGTTGCCCCAAAATTTCCGAGAGTGACTGCGCAACGATTCGCGCGAGCACGTCGGTTGTTCCCGCCGGCGGATAGGGGACGATCCACTTCACGGGACGCGTCGGGTAATCGGCAGCAAGCGCAGCGCCCGCGAGCGCGAGCGTCGTCAGTGAGCCAAACAGGAAAGTAGCGCAACGTCGAGCGAACGATGACATGAAGCCTCCTTATGGCGACGTGACCGCACGATGCGGTACGTCGGAATGAAATGTCGGCTGATTATGGGACCGGGCCGAACGCATCGGCGTGCGGGTTTCCACTGTTCGCCGAGATCATGAAATCTTGCCAATAGCTTTTCGGCCTAGACGGCTGTAGATTGATCGTTACCGGCCAATTTTGTTGCTAGTCGAGAATTAATGCAAATCACGCACAAAGACCATCCGGCGGTGCATTGAGCGAAAAAGCTGTATTTACCGGAATGAATTTGCCCAAAATTTGTGCGGCGAACGGTTAGAATTCACCCCGCTTATGAAGTCATTGCTCCGACCCTTTGTTTTTGTTCAGTTTTTTCTCGCTGCCAGTGTTGCGGTAGCGCAAGGGCCGAACCTTTTGTCCGCGGCAGCGCTCGTTCTCGACGCGCGCTCGGGCGAGCCGCTGTATTCGAAAAACGCGAATACCGTCACGCCAATCGCAAGCATCAC
>JAKPSO010000883.1 GCA_029571495.1 Pseudomonadota bacterium | reverse complement strand
TGTCGAATCGCAGGCCGCGCCAAACGCCAGCCGCCCGCAATCGCCGCCGCTGCCGCGCGCCCCGCTTGCTGGCTTGTTCGAGAACGGCCCCAACGGTCCGCTGCCAATCGTCGCCGCCAACGGCCGCACGCCTGCGCAGGCGTACGCGCGCCCGTTCACGCCGCAGCAAGGCCGGCCAAAGCTCGCGATCGTCATCGGCGGGCTTGGATTCAACGCCACCGCAACGACGCAGGCCATCGATGAGCTGCCGGCTGAGATCACGCTCTCGTTCGTGCCTTACACGCAGAACCTGCAATCGTGGATCGACCGCGCCCGCGCACGCGGCCACGAAGTCATGCTCGAACTGCCCATGGAGCCGTTCGATCCGGACGCCGACGACACCGGCCCGCAAACGCTGCTCGCATCGGCGAACGCGCAACAAAACGTCTCGCGTCTTGAGCAATTGCTCTCGCGCGGCACGGGCTATTTCGGCGTCACCAATTACCAAGGCGCGCGCTTCGCCACCTCGGCGCAGGCCTCGGCGCCGATCGCGCAAGCGTTGCGCCGGCGTGGACTCGTTTTCATCTCGTCCGGCATTGGACAGCGCACGGCGCTCAGTGTTGAGGCGCAGCGTGCGCAGCTGCCGAACACAGCCGCCGACCGCATCATCGATGCGCGACGTGAAGCGGACGCCATCGACGATCAGCTGCTGAATTTGGAAGCCCTCGCGCTGCAGAATCAGAGCGCGATTGGCGCGGGCTTTGCGTATCCTGTGACCATGGAGCAAGTCGGCCGCTGGGCGCGCGATGTGGAATCGCGCGGATATCAATTGGCGCCAGCCTCGGCCGTGCTCAATGCACGCGCCGCGCGCCGATGAATACAACACCGGATCCAAAGCTCTATCGCCCGAATGTTGGCCTCGCGCTGTTCCACAAGAACGGGCTGGTTTTTCTCGGCAAGCGTGTCGCCACCGAAGGCCCCTATCAGTGGCAGATGCCGCAAGGCGGCGTCGACCGCGGCGAGAAGGTCGAAGACGCGGCCTACCGCGAACTTGAAGAAGAGATTGGCGTAAGGTCAGCGCATGTCGATCTGCTCGAAGAAACGGCAGATTGGCTGCATTACGATTTCCCCATCGACGTGCGCACAAAAATGAAGCCGCGCGGACGCTATTTGGGGCAGCGTCAAAAATGGTTCGCGTTTCGGTTCAAGGGACGTGACTCAGATATTAGACTGGATACGCATACCCCGGAGTTTGTAGATTGGCGCTGGGCCGCACTCGATAGCGCGCCCGGTCTGGTCATACCGTTCAAGCGCCCCGTGTACGAAGAAGTGGCGCGCCGGTTCAAGAAACACACCGTGGGGGCTTCAAAGTGATTGTCTGCCTGATAGGCGCTGCAGAAGCGTATGCGTTGTGAAGCGCGGTGGGGTCGTAACGCCGGTCGTGTTCGTGCACGGCGCGTTTTGCGGCGGCTGGGCGTTCGACGGGTTTCGTGAACCGTTCGAAGCCGCCGGCTTCGAAACGCACGCGCCAAACCTGCCGCATCACGAACGCGGCGCCGATCTCGAACAGCTCGCGCAAACCGGCCTCAAGGATTACGCCAAAGCGATCGCGCACTACGCGCGTGAGTTGCGCGCGCCACCTGTGCTGGTCGGGC
>JAKPSO010000861.1 GCA_029571495.1 Pseudomonadota bacterium | reverse complement strand
ACGGCCTGCTCAGCGAGTTCGTCTTGCTTTTGTTGGACCTGTAACTCGGGTGCAAATTTGTCGCGCGCGAGTTGGCGATACCGTTCAACTTGCAACTTCAGTTGCGAGACGCGATCTTGCTGCGCGTCGATCTCGCGTGCGAGTTGTGCGGCCTCTGCAGTGAGCGAAGTGATGCGCGCGGCGACTTGTGACTGCTGCGCGTCTAGCAGCGCGCGTGCCTGTTTGCGCTCGCTCTTGATCGCCTCGCGGCGGACTTCAGCGTCGCGTCCACCAGCGGCAAACACGCCCTCACCGCTCGTCGTTCGCTCGGTCGAAATGGTGGCGAGGCGCTGACCGGCCTTCACGCTGTCGCCGCTTTTGACATCTACGCTCACCACGGTGCCCGCCTCGGTCGCCGCGACAAGCAGCGGATCGTTGGCGTACGCAAGGACTGCCGATGCGCGCGCCTTGCGGGTGTAGCTCGCGGTGCCGAGAAACGCGACGAAAGCGACCGCGAGTAACAAACCGACGACGGCGAACCACCGCGCAGCGCGCGGCGTGGACACGACAAGCTCGCCCCACGCACGCTCGCGCTGGTGCGCTATGGCCTCCTTGCGATAGAGGCTCGCGGCGGCGTTCGCTTGCGTGGGTTTATCGGGGTCGGACATGCTCAAGGATTCTGCTAGGCACGACGTTCATGGTTCGACAGACTCACCACGAACGGATAAAGCGACGAACATCGACAAAGAACGATCGTGGCCATCGCAACAGATTACATCACCGCGCCAATGTACCAAGGCACGAATTCGTCCGCGCCGTAACCCCAGCGCTCGCTCTTGCTCGGTGTACCAGAAGCGGTTTGCAGGATCATGTCGAAAATCGCTTGGCCTTTGTCGGCGATGCTGACGCCGTTGTCGACGATGTCACCGCAATTAATGTCGATGTCTTCTTCTTGTCGCATCCACAGGGCGTTGTTGGTGGAGAGCTTCAGGGACGGCGAAGGCTTGCAGCCGTACGCGGAGCCGCGCCCTGTCGTAAAGCAAATCAGGTTCGCGCCGCCCGCCACTTGGCCCGTAGCGCTCACTGGGTCGTAGCCCGGCGTGTCCATGTAAACAAAACCGTGCTTGTCGACGCACTGCGCGTATTCGTACACATCGACCAGCGGCGTGGTGCCACCCTTGGCCACGGCGCCGAGTGACTTTTCGAGGATGGTGGTGAGGCCGCCGGCTTTGTTACCGGGGCTGGGGTTGTTGTTCATTTCGCCTTTAAGGCGCGCGGTGTAGTCCTCCCACCATTTGATGCGCGCTACGAGTTTTTCCCCGACTTCCCGCGTGACAGCGCGACGCGTCAACAAATGCTCGGCGCCGTAAATCTCTGGCGTTTCCGAGAGAATCGCGGTGCCGCCATGTGCGACGAGGAGATCAACGGCAGCGCCGAGCGCGGGGTTCGCGCTGATGCCGCTGTAGCCGTCGCTGCCGCCGCATTGCAATCCGATGGTGATGTGCGATACGGGCGCGGGTTCGCGTGTGGCTTTGTTGGCGTCGGCGAGTAACTCGCTGACGAGCGCGATGCCTTTGGCCACCGACTTGCCGGTTCCGCCAACGTCTTGCAGATTAAAGCTATGCAGCTTCGGTCCGTCATCGAGCCCTTCTGCGGCTTTGAACGAGCTAATTTGGTTGGCTTCGCAGCCAAGACCGATCACCAAGACCGAGTGAAAGTTAACGTGACGCGCGTAGCCCGCAAGCGTCCGTCGCAAGAGTGTCATGCCTTCGCCGTGCACGTCCATGCCGCACCCGACGCCGTGCGTGATCGCAACAACACCGTCCACGTTCGGAAACGCATTCAATGGCGAATTCGGGCCCGGACGAAAGTGGTCCGCGATGAGTTTGCACACTGTTGCTGAGCAGTTCACTGTCGAGAGCAAGCCGATGTAATTGCGCGTCGCGTATCTGACGTTGCGCCCATCCGCGCGCTTGATGCCCATGAACGTTGCCTGCGTGGCCGCGGGCGCAATCGCACGGACATCAACGCCATACGCGTAATCACGCTCGAAATCGCCCATCACGAGATTGTTCACATGCACGTGTTCGCCGGCCGCAATCGCTTTGCTCGCGAAACCGATGATTTGGTTGTAACGACGCACTGGCTCGCCAGCAGCGATCGCGCGCGTGGCGACCTTGTGGCCCGGCGGCACCATGCCTTTCACCGTGACGTTCTCGCCGACAAGCGCGGTACCGCCGATCAGCTGGGCGCGGGCAATGACGACGTCGTCATGCGGATGAAGACGGATAACGGGTTGGGCAGACGAGAGCATTGACGAGAGTCCTGAACAAAATCTTCTGGGCATCGGCTAGTACGCACGCTTAGCGCACAACCGAGATGCCTGCATTTCCTAATGCTACGTGGTTCCTATAATGAATTGAAGGCATCGAGCCGCTCCGGAATCGATGTGCAAGCAGCGCGCTGCGCAAAGGACAATGATGGGCGAACGTCTCAAAGGAAAAGTGGCGCTGATTACGGCGGCGGGCCAGGGTATCGGCCGCGCGACCGCAATCGCGATGGCTAACGAAGGCGCGACGGTGTACGCGACTGACGTGAACATGAAGCTGCTAGAAACGCTCAAAGGCGTTCCGGGCATCATCACGCAAAAGCTCGATGTGCTTGACGACATGGCGATCAAGTTCACTGCCGAGAGTTTGCCGCCGCTCAATATTCTCTTTAACTGCGCGGGCTTCGTACACCAAGGCACGATTCTCGAAACGGGCAACGAAGACTGGGAGTTTTCGTTCAACCTCAACGTGCGTGCGCCGTTCAAGATGATTCAGGCGACGCTGCCTCGCATGATTGCCAATGGCGGCGGCTCGATCATTAACATGGCGAGCGTCTGCGGCAGCATCAAAGGCTTGCCGAATCGATTTGTCTACGGCGCTACAAAGGCCGCAGTGATCGGCATGACTAAGAGCGTGGCGGCGGATTACGTCAAAGGCGGAATTCGTTGCAATTGCGTGTGCCCCGGCACAGTGGACACTCCGTCGCTGCATGACCGCATGGCAGCGCTCGGCGACATCGATGAAGCGCGCAAGATGTTCACCGCGCGGCAACCGATGGGCCGTTTGGCGAAGGCCGAAGAAATCGCGCCGACTATCGTGTTCCTCGCGAGTGACGAGTCGGCCTTCGCGACAGGCAATGCGTACATGATTGATGGCGGCATGACGATTTAAGCGGTTGGCGGCGACGTGGCGCCGGGCTCGCTCCTGCAAACGATTCACTTTTCAAGGAAGACGAAATGAAGCTTGTTCGATACGGAAAACCCGGCGCCGAGAAGCCCGGTCTCATTGACGCTGACGGCAAGATCCGTTCGCTCGCGGGAATTGTGAAGGACTGGGAAGGCGCGAACTTGAGCCCGAAAGTGCTCGCGAAAATCGCGAAACTCAAGACTGACAAACTGCCGCTCGTGAAGGGCAAGCAACGCTTTGGCGCGCCAATCGCACGGCCGCAAAAATTCATCGCGATTGGGTTGAACTACACCGATCACGCTGCGGAAACCGGCAATCCGATTCCGAAAGAGCCGGTTGTGTTCAACAAATGGTCGAGCTGTATTCAAGGCCCGAACGACGACGTAATGCTCCCGAAAAACTCGGTGAAGACGGATTGGGAAGTCGAGCTAGGTGTTGTCACCGGCACGCAAGCGCGTAACGTGAGCAAAAAGGCCGCGCTGGATCACGTCGCGGGTTACTGCACGATCAACGATGTGTCCGAGCGCGAATATCAGCTCGAACGCGGCGG
>JAKPSO010000992.1 GCA_029571495.1 Pseudomonadota bacterium | reverse complement strand
CGCGAAAATTGGCGCACTGGGCATTGATGCGAACTCCATCGCGTCGCAATTGCAGGCGCAAAACGCGGTCGCACCAGCTGGCGTCATTCAGACGAAAGACAATGCGATCGCTCTTCGCGTAAGCGGCAATTTTGACTCCGTCAAATCAGTGCGTGACCTTGAACTGGCGGTGCCCAATTCCGGCGGTCGCACTATTCGCGTGGGCGACATCGCGAACGTTTATCGTGGTTACGCAGACCCGCCGGTACAAACAATTCGCTTCGGTGGCAAACCCAGCATCGCGCTGTCAGTTTCGATGAAGAGCGACGGTGACGTGTTGCAGCTTGGCAAGCAACTGACCGACGAGATGACGCGTATCAAGAACGACTTGCCCGTCGGCATCGAATTTCATCAGGTGAGCAATCAACCGAAGGTCGTGAAACAGGCCGTTGGAACTTTCATGACATCGCTCTTAGAAGCGGTGGCCATCGTTCTCGCGGTGAGTTTCCTGTCGCTCGGGTGGCGCGCGGGCGCAGTCGTTGCACTGACGATTCCATTCGTTTTGCTCGCGACGTTTTTCACGATGCAAGTGTTCCACATAGACTTGCACCGAATTTCGACGGGGGCGCTCATCATCGCGCTCGGGCTGCTCGTTGATGACGCCATGATCGTCGTCGAAATGATGGTGCGCAAACTGGAGGAGGGGCTCGACAAGTTCGCCGCAGCAACGTTTGCTTACGCGAGCACCGCGTGGCCGATGCTCTCGGGTACGCTCGTGACGGCCGCAGGCTTCTTGCCTATCGCCACGGCGAAGTCGTCGACCGGCGAGTACACGTTCGACATGTTTAGCGTGACGACCATTGCGCTCGTGTTGTCGTGGTTCGCGGCGATCATCGCGACGCCGCTCTTTGGGTATTGGATATTGAAACGCCCCAAGAACGCGACGGTCGAAGGCGAAGCGCATGAGCACTTCGACACGCCGTTTTACACGCGCCTACGCAGCATGATCGACTGGTGCATTTCACATCGCTGGATCACGATTGCCATCACGCTCGCGGGTTTGGTGGTCGGGGTCGTCGGCATGGGCTTGACGGAAAAGCAATTCTTCCCGACGAGTGACCGCACCGAAGTGATGGTCGAGATGTGGCTACCGGAAGGCGCGAGCTTCAAGGCCACCGAAGCGCAAGTCGAAAAACTCGAAGCGATCTTGAAGGCAGACAAAGATGTGCAGACTTTTGTGACGAGCGTCGGTATGTCGTTGCCACGTTATTTCTTGTCACTTAATCAAGAGTTGTTCCGCCAAAATTTCTCGCACACTTTGATTCTCACGGAGAGTGTTGAAGCGCGAAATCGTGTGAGTGCCAAACTGCAAAAGGCGCTCGATACCGAGTTTCCGGGTGTGCGTGGTCGTGCGTTGAAGACGCCGCTTGGACCGCCAGTGGCGTATCCGGTGATCTTTCGCGTGAGCGGCCCGGATATAGCGAAACTAAAAGCGATTGGTGACGACGTGGCAGTTGTGCTTCGTAAGAACCCGAAGACGATTGAGGTCAACACTGACTGGGGGGATCGCACACCGGCGCTGCAAGTCGAAGTTGATCAGGATCGCGCGCGTGCATTGGGCGTGACATCACTAACGGTCGCGCGCTCGTTGGGCGGTGCGGTGTCAGGTGCGACGATTGGGCAATTCCGTGAACGTGATCGTTTGATCGACGTCGTATTGCGCGGCCCAGGCGCGGAGCGCATTGCCGTGTCGCAAGTCGAAGATTTGCAAATTCCAACGGCAAGCGGCCGCACGGTTCCGCTCTCGCAAGTGGCGACCGTTAAGCAAGTCATGGAAGAGCCGATCATTCGTCGTTATTCGCGCGTGCCGACGCTATCCGTGCGCTCTGACATCGTCGAAGGCGTTCAGGCCCCGGATGTTTCAGCGGGAATCGATCCGCAACTCGATGCGATTCGTGCGAAGCTGCCACCGGGCTATCGCATCGAAGCTGGGGGAGCATACGAAGAAAATGTGAAAGCGCAAAGTTCGATTGGTGCGGGGGTGCCGCTCATGATTTTTGTGTGGCTCATGTTGCTCATGTTGCAACTGCAAAGCTTCTCGCTGGCGTCAATGGTGCTGCTCACTGCGCCGTTCGGCATCGTGGGCGTCGCGATCGGACTCTTGACCTTCCGGATGCCATTTGGCTTTGTCGCGATGCTGGGCGTGATCGCGCTCATGGGCATCATCATGCGCAACACGATCATCTTGATCGATCAAATCAAGCAAGATATGGCGACCGGAACGCACGCGTGGATTGCCGCGCGGGAGGCCGCGGTGCGGCGCTTCCGCCCAATTGTGTTGACCGCGGCTGCTGCCGTGCTCGCGATGATTCCCCTCACGCGCAGCGTGCTCTGGGGGCCCATGGCCGTGGCCATCATGGCAGGCCTCATCGTCGCCACGGCGCTGACAATCCTCGCGGTGCCCGCGATCTACGCAACGTGGTACCGTGTGAAGCGACCAAACGCCACGTAACGCATTGATCGCGGCATAAGAAGGCGAGATGAGGCGCGTTCTCTTCTCGCCTTTTTTGTTTGCAACGGCGCCATGCGCATTTGGTCAGCGTTCAGTCAGGCCGTTTGGAAGATCATGCTGGCGTGGTTCAACAGATCCTTGGAGCGGAGAGAAAGGGGCGTCATGGCAACCGACATCAAGCGTACGAATGTAGCGCGGCGCTTCACTCCGCGCGTGGCTCACGCGCTGACCTGTGGCGCCGCTCGTAGGCGTGACGCGGCACGCCCGGAGCGCGTGGCATGAACCGCACGAAAACCACGTTGAGTGTGTTGCACACTAGTGCGGCACGCCGGATGGCGATTAGTGTGTGCGTGGCGATGCCTCTTGCGCTTGCATGGGCTGCGGTGCGGCCCGCGATTGAGAGCGCCTTGGTCGGATGGTGCATTTTCGCCGGGACCAATCTCCTGCTCGGCTGGTTGTGTATTCGTCACGCCAACCCACATGAGACTCAGACTAGCGTCGCAAGTTATGACCAAAGCAGCGCGGCGATGCTGACAACGGTCATCGTGGGCGCTGCAATCAGTGTCGCGGCGATCGCGTATCTGCTCGCAACGTCTAAAGATTCGTCGCTCGTCGTTCGGGTGTCGCACATCCTGCTCTCGGTGACCTCGATTGCGCTGTCGTGGCTCTTGATGCACGCGCGGTTTGGCTTTCACTACGCGCATTGTTACTACCGTAAGTACGCAAACGCCGGAGACGAACCCGCGTTTAATTTCCCGGGTAAACACGCTCCAGACTACTTGGATTTCATGTATTTCAGCTACGTTCTGGGAATGACTTCGCAGGTGTCCGATGTGACGATTAATACGCGCGCAATGCGACGGCTTGCGCTCTTGCACGGGCTCATTTCGTTCGCGTTCAATCTCATGATTGTGGCGTTCTTCATCAACGTCGTCGGCACGGTATTCGCGACGGGATAGTGTAGGCATTCTGCAAAGCGTCGTCGCAACTCACCCACGTCCGCGCAACGGCTCGGCAAAGAAACGCAACCATTCATGATTGAAAGACTCGGCCCAGGACTCATCACCGGCGCAGCGGACGACGATCCCAGCGGCATTGCGACCTACTCACAGGCGGGCGCGCAATTTGGTTTCGGCATGTTGTGGACGGTCGTGTTCACGTATCCGTTGATGACGGGCATCCAGATGGTGAGTGCGCGTCTGGGCTGCCTCACGGGCCGCGGCCTCGCGGCGAACATTAAAGCGCAGTTTCCGAAGCCCGTGCTTTATGCCATCGTGGGTTTATTGCTACTCGCGAATACGATCAACATCGCGGCGGACATCGCGGCGATGGGCGAGGCCCTTCGCCTGCTACTTGGTGGCTCTTCGCATGTGTACAGCGTGACATTCGGTGCGATGTGTTTGCTATTGCAAGTCTTCATTCCGTACCAGCGTTACGTGCGCTTCTTGAAATGGTTGACCCTTGCCCTTTTGGCATATGTCGCCGTCGTGTTCACCGTCAGTGTGCCATGGCAGCAGGTGGCCACGCGCGTGTTGTGGCCCGACCTTGCGCTCACGCGCGAGAGTGTGATGATGATCGTTGCGGTGTTTGGCACCACGATCAGTCCGTATCTCTTCTTCTGGCAAGCCGCGCAAGAGATGGAGGATTTACGTCATCTGCATGAAGCGGGCGTCGTGATTACGCACGAGTCGAGTCGCGGGCACTTGAAGCGCATTCGCTGGGACACCTACATCGGCATGGGGTTCTCGAACCTCATCGCTTTCTTCATCATTCTGAGCGCAGCGGCGACGCTAAATCGGGCGGGCATCACCGACATTCAAACCTCGGCGCAGGCGGCGGAGGCGTTGCGTCCGCTGGCGGGTGACTTCGCGTTTTTGTTGTTCAGTCTTGGCATCATTGGCACCGGCATGCTGGCCGTTCCGGTGCTCGCTGGATCCGCGGCCTACGCGGTCGTGGAGAGCTTTGATTGGAGCTCTGGACTCGACAAGAAGCTGCACGAGGCGAAGGAGTTTTACGGGATCATTGCCTTCGCGACGGTGGGGGGCGTGCTTTTGAACTTCACACCGATTGATCCGATCAAGGCGTTGTTTTGGAGCGCCGTGATCAATGGTGTCATCGCGTTGCCGATCATGATTGTGATGATGCTTCTCGGCAGCAATCCGAAAGTGATGGGACGCTGGGTGATTGGGAAGCGGCTGCGTTGGTTGGGTTGGCTTGCGACGCTTGTCATGCTGATCGCGGTTGTGGCGATGTTGGTGACGATTTAGGGCTGCGCAGATTCGGTTGCCGACGCTACTTGGCTCCAGCAGCAATCAGTATTTCAACCAACTCATCGCGATTGTCGTCGCGTGCAATTTGCAACGCACTGCGTCCGATTGGCGTCTTTGCGTTCACGTTTGCGCCACGCGCAATCGCGCTTCGAAGGGCGGTTGCGTCGTTCTTTCGAATCGCGTCAAAGAGCAGGTCATCAAGCGCCGCAAACGATTTCGGCGGCATCGGCGCTGCAGCCGCATTCGCTCCGTTGTTCTTCGACTCAAAACTAGCTTTCGCTCGGGCAGTATCCGCGGATGCGACGCTGCTGCCGACGGACGCCGTTGCGGCGCCACTCGCGCGCGCGACCTCGGCCTTGTCCCACTGTGGCTTGCTACTCTGCGCTTCGGCGTACGCGCGACTTGGCTTCGCCGCACTTTCAGCCGCACTTGCGCGTTTGGCGATCGCAACGGCAATCTCGTCACGCATCGCGATATCGGCTCGCGGAGCGGCTGCCGCGGCAGCGGCAGGTGCGGATGCGATGACGGGTTCAGATCGAGTGGGCAATGCCGCAACACCCGCCGCCACCGCTACCGGGGGAGGTGCCGACGCGGCCGGTGGCATTGGCGCCGGTAGCGCTGGCGGAGATGACGGAGTGCTTTCTGCGACGAACGCGGGCTGTGGTGCTGCGGGCGCGGCGCTTGCGACAACTGTCCCTTGCGTGGTTGTGGGAGACCCCGGTTTACGGGGTTCAGCGGCTTTCTCAGCCGCAGCTACTTTCTGTTCAATTTGAGCCTGGCGTTGTTCAAGCGACGCACGCGCACGGCTGCGCGCGTCGTCAGCGGCGCCTTGGGAGGCAAGCGCGAGTTTGTCCTTTGCGGCGTTGTCGCCGGGGACTGCAGCCGCCGCGCGCGTCGCGGACTCAGCCACATTTGCTGTAGGAGCTGCGGTTTGCGCGGGTGCGGCTGGAGGCGACGCGGATGGCACCGTGGGCGACACTGGCGCTGTCGCCGCCGGGATAGACGCACTCGCGACAGACGTTTCCGCGGTTCCGCTTGGTCGCATCCACTGAAACATCAACACCCCGAGAACCCCCAACACGAGTCCAGCGGCCGCGCGCCACATCCACGAGTGATCGTTCGCAGCCGCCACTTTTGGGGCATCGTAAAGGGGGGCTGCCGCGCCAGTAGCGTTGGCGGCGGCGACTACACGTGCGTGTGCCAGAACGGCGGCGCGTACCGACGCTTTCGGGCCCGCGTCCTCGCGCGCGCTGGCTTGGCGGTAGGCGTCAACGACAGGGTCCACGCGCTTCTCGGTGGCTTTGTCGTTGCCGGAGTGGGTCGTCGTCATGCCGTCACCTCCGCAAAGTCTGCGAGCAGTGATTTGAGTTTGTTGCGGGCGTAGCGCAGACGGCTCTTGGCGGTCTCAAACGATACGCCCGTGGCGGCAGCGATCTCTTCAACGCTCATGTCACCCTCGGCTTGCAGCAAGAACGTTTCGCGCTGGTCGGCGGGCAATTCTTCGATGGCCGCAAGGAGCGCGGCGGCTTGCTCGCGCGAGCTCACTTGCCTGAGCGGCCCGAGGCGCGAATCAGCGGCGAGATCGGAGAACATGGATTGGCCTTCGTCGTTTTCTTCGTCAATGCTGGCGTGGTGTTTTGCGGTGCGTGAAAGGTCGATCACGCGGTTTCGTGCCATCGTAAAGAGCCACGTTTTGAATTTCGCTGTGGGCGTGTAAATCGCGGCAGATCGCGCTACGGCGAACCACAACTCTTGCGACACGTCGTCGGCTACTTCCTGTGCCTTCACACTTCGAAACACGAATCGCCAAACGCCGCGTTCGTGCCGGTCGTAGAGAACTTCAAACGCCGTCGCATCACCTTTCGCAAACGCGAGCATCAGCGCTTCGTCGGTGCGCTGATCGTCGGCATTGCTGACGTTGGGGTTCGGCGTGGGCATTCATGAATTATCACCGCTCGCCCACACTTTGTGAGCGAGCGGTGCAAGACGTGGACGCCTTAGCGCCAGTGCCGTGGTGGGTCCGGCACGAAGCTCAGGTTGTCCGGGAACGGATTGGGAGTGCGTGGCTGGTGACGATGCGGTTCGGGAATCACGCCCATCGCAATCAAGTTTTCGCGGCTGTCGTAGCGAATGCTGATCGTCTCGTTGGGCTGCGTACCTGCACGTTCAAACGTAGTGTGGGTCACTTGAGACCATTCACGCTCGCCGTGGCCGGTGCCGAGTTTTTCGCCGACGGCTTTGTCGCGCATTGAATCGCTGCGGTATTCGGAGCGCTTGGCCGCTTCCCCTGCGCCGAGCGATCCGCTAGCCTGCGACGGCATGGGCGGGGCTGACGCGGGCGCTGCTGCTGGCGCGGCGGGCATGCTCGCGGACTCGCCCTTTGCCAAGTCGGCAGCGCCCGTCCCGTAGGATTTCGAACGACCGATTTCGTCCGCGCCGCGCATGTTCGGCGCATAAGGGCGATGTGGCGGCGAATACACGGTCACGGGCGGTTGATAAACACGTTCCTTGAAAAGTGCCACACCGATCACGCCCACGTTGGCGGGACGGCCGGTGCGCTCAGCGTACGACGCGGGCGAGGCGACGAACTCGAACGCTGCGACTTCTTGATTACTCTTGCGCCAGCCGTTGATTTCGTACTTCTGGTAACCGTTGAACACATAGCCCGATTGGTTCGTCGCAGCGGTTTTTCCGTCAAGCACGTTGACGCCGTCGACGGAGATCACGGAAAGGACACGCCCGCCCGTGGAGTTCGCGACTGACACCGAGTACTTCGCGCCCGGCGTGCCCGCGACCCAGTATTCGCCACGGTAGTAATGCACGGGCAAACTCTGTCCGGTGGCGCGGTCGACGACGGTTACGTCGGCAATGCGACCGATGGCCGATGCGTTCATCGAAGCGGCCGCCGTCGCGGCCACAATGGCGGTGTATAGTGCTTTCTGCAACATGGCGAACTCCTTCGAGGTTCAATTCCGTCGGCTCGACATGAACCGCGTGTAGATTGAAACGAACGGATAGCTCGAATGGGGTTAAGTGCTGCGCGAAGAAATGTGTGGCGAAGGAAGTTGCTGCAACAGCTTTTGAGCAGTAACGGCCGCGCTGCGGTCGTTATGGCAGTACTTATTCGCTAGTCGAGTTATAAGAAAAAGCGCGGCAAACAGCCGTGAATTGGTCGATAGTGCCGAAAAGCTGTTGGCATGACTGGCGATGTGCACCGACAAGGCGGCTGCGATCCTGTGCGCCATCGTTCACGACCTGTATTCGGCACCATCGCCACGTGTGTGCGCCGCAGCATCGATACTATCGTTCTCAGGAGGACACTATGAATTTCGCGAATCGATCGGTACGTGCGTGGCTTACGCTTGGTGCGTCGCTTTTGTTGTCGGCGGCTGTCTTACTTCCGAGCGCTGCGCAAGCACAAGGTGCTGCGGCCACATTTCCCGACAAGCCGATGCGCATCGTGACCTTTACGCCGGGCGGCGCACCGGACATTCTCGGGCGGTTACTCGCCGAGCGATTCACTGCGGCGTGGGGCCAGCCAGTGCTCGTTGACAATCGGCCGGGCGCGGGCGGTAACACGGGCGCAGATTTCGTCGCCAAAGCCGCGCCAGACGGCTACACGATCATTGTCGGCACGGTCGGCACGCATTCGATCAACGGCGCGCTGTACGCCAAGATGCCTTATGACATGGTGAAGGACTTTACGCCCGTCACGTTGCTCGCCACGACTCCGAACATGCTCGTCGTGCACAACGAGGTGCCGGCGAAAAATCTCAAGGACTTCATCGCGCTCGGCAAGAAAGAAGGCAAGATGACCTTCGCGTCGTCCGGCTCCGGCACCTCGATTCACGTCTCGGGCGAACTGTTCAAAACCATGACCGGCATCGACATGGTTCACATTCCGTACAAGGGCCGCGCCACCGCGATTCCAGATGTGCTCGGCGGTCGTGTGACGATGATGTTCGACAACATGCCCTCGAGTTTGCAATTGGTGCGCGAAGGCAAACTACGCGCACTCGGCGTCACCAGCAGCCAGCGCTCGGCGGCGGCTCCCGACATTCCGACGATTGCGGAGTCCGGTTTGCCGGGCTTTGAAGCAGTGTCATGGTTCGCGCTCTTCGCGCCCGCCAACACTCCGAAGCCCATCGTCGACAAACTGCAAGCCGAGGTGCGCAAGATTTTGAAAACGCCAGACGTCGCCAAACGCCTCGCAGACGCCGGACTGGAGCCGGTAGGTTCAACGCCAGAAGAGTTAGCCGCGTATCAAAAAGCCGAAATCGCCAAGTGGGCGAAGGTTGTGAAAGAGTCTGGCGCGAAGGCGGATTAACGGAGTAGTTGTTACTTCGTCAAATACCAAGTCAAGAATTGTTTGGCGATGAACCCTGTCATGCCGAATCCGAGCGCGAGGAAGAGCACGAACGTGCCCACTTTTCCGGCTTTGCTTTCCCA
>JAKPSO010000790.1 GCA_029571495.1 Pseudomonadota bacterium | reverse complement strand
TGGTGCAGGTGAATGCGCAGATGATGACCGGTCATGCTGGCATTTTTGCGGGCGGCGACATGGTGCCAGCTGAACGCAATGCCACGGTGGCCATTGGTCACGGCAAGAAAGCGGCGCGCAACATTGATGCCTGGCTGAGCGGTGGTGCCTACGTTTCCGCGCCAAGCGGCGAGTTGGCGAGCTTTGACAAGCTCAACACGTGGTACTACAGCGATGCGCCCAAAACCATGCGGCCCATGCTCGACATCATCCGCCGCAAATCCACGTTTGAGGAAGTACAGGGCGGGCTCGACGAGACCAATGCCTTGTTTGAAGCGCGGCGTTGCCTGTCTTGCGGCAATTGTTTTGAATGCGACAACTGCTACGGCGTGTGTCCCGACAACGCGGTGATCAAACTGGGGCCTGGCAAGGGCTTTGAGTTCAACTACGAGTACTGCAAAGGGTGTGGCATTTGTGTGTCTGAGTGCCCCTGCGGCTCGATCAAGATGATGCCTGAGGACATCTGATTGGTCGTCGTCGGGACGTTCACTGCATTTGAAATAAACCGGCCGGAGCGTCCGCCTCGGAGTTACTCCGCCGTTGCCACCGGCGGTGGCGACTGCGCAAACATTGCCCGCCCCTCCGCGGCACGGTCGAGCTGGCGCGCGATGTTGCCGCAAACCAAGTCACACAACGCGTAGATCGACGGGTCCGCGATTTTGTAGAACGCGCTGTTGCCGCGGCTCTCGCGGCTAACCAATCCGTGCTGGGTCAGTAGCGACAAGTGGCGCGAAATGTTGGCCGACGTATAGCCGCAGAGCTGCGCGAGCTCGCCGACGTTGCGCTCTTTTTCGCGCAACAAATTCAGGATCTGCAATCGCGTCGGCTCGGCAAGCGCTTGGAAATACGCCGCCACTTGCGCGAGCGCTTCGTTCGGTAGACCGTTCATTCGGGGACACGCGGGTGTGTAGGAAGCTGACATCTTGCCGGAAAAGCGTTGAGGGTGCAATTACTTAGACAAATTCTCGTTTGCGCACTTGACTATTTAACTACTTGCGCAAATAATACATCAACGTGATCGAATTTGAAAGCAAGCACCTAAATGAAACTGCGCCCGAACGCAACGTATGAACACCTCCACGCGTCGTTTCGCAATAGCTTCCTGACCGCGTTTCTAGCGTTGACCAGCGTGACCGTATTTGCTGCCGACGCCCCGAAGAGCGCACCGCCCTTGGCCACCGTCACCGTGCAGCCCGGCGCGAATAACACCGCCTCCGCCTACGACGGCGTGATCGAAGCCGTAAGGCAAACTGTCGTCGCCGCGCAAGTACAAGGCGCGATCATCGAACTCAGCGCGAAAGTGGGCGATCGCGTGAAAGCGGGCCAAGTGCTCCTGCGTATCGACGCCCGCGCCGCAGACCAAAACGTCGCCGCCAACGACGCGCAGGTACAGGCAGCACGCGCGCAGCTAGACGTCGCCGCGAAAGACTTTGAACGGCAAAAACAACTTTTCCAGAAGGCCTACATCAGCGCCGCCGCGTTGGAGCGCGCCGAGTCACAATTCAAATCGACACAAGCACAAGTCAACGCGCAAATCGCGCAGACTAACGCCGCACGCGCACAAACCGGCTTCAACGTCATCCGCGCCCCTTACGCAGGCGTCGTCTCGGAAGTCCCGGTGACGCTCGGGGACATGGCGATGCCCGGCCGTTCGCTCATCACCATCTACGACCCGGCGCAACTGCGCGTCACAGCGTCGGTACCGCAATCTGTACTCGCCTCCGCGAACGCCGCGCAAGGCGCCCGCGCGGAAATCCCCGGTTTGGTGAACGCGCCACAGCAGATCACACCGACTCGTACCCAAGTCTTGCCAACGGTCGATGCAGCGACCCACACTTCGCAGATTCGTCTCGATTTGCCGACAGAACTGGCTGGCCTCACAACCGGCATGTTCGCCCGCGTGTGGCTGTCGTCGAGCGGCGCGGCGGGCGCTTCTACGAAAATTTCGGTTCCAACGAGCGCCATTGTGCGCCGTGCCGAAATGACAGGACTTTATGTGCTCAACGCCAACGGCCAACCGCTCCTGCGGCAAGTGCGCATTGGGCGCGCCGACGGTGCAAACGTCGAAGTGCTATCCGGCCTCATGGCAGGCGACAAAGTCGCGACCGATCCACAAGCCGCCATGCGCGTTCAATAAGCCGCGACGATGAGCAAGACCACTTCGACCACGCTCGGCGTCTCCGGCCGCATTGCTGCGTACTTTCAAACCGCGCAGATCACGCCGCTTCTTGCGCTCGTCGCGCTGCTGCTCGGCGTGTTCGCGGTGCTCGTCACGCCACGCGAGGAAGAGCCACAGATCAACGTCACGATGGCGAACGTGCTGATTCCGTTCCCCGGCGCTGCCGCGCGTGAAGTGGAGCAATCGGTAGCGATCCCAGCCGAGCAAGTGCTGTCGCAAATCTCCGGCGTGGAACACGTCATGTCCGTCGCGCGCCCTGGGCTCGCGATCATCACCGTGCAATTCAAAGTCGGCGTGCCGCGCACCGAAGCGTTGGTACGCCTCTACGACACCGTGAATTCGAACGCGGACTGGCTGCCGAAGGGCCTTGGCGTACTCGACCCGATCATCAAGCCGAAGGGCATCGACGACGTACCAATCGTCACGCTCACGTTGTTCAGCAAAAACAACGCGACAGGCGCGTTCGATCTGGAGCGCATCGCGCACAGCGTTGAGGCAGACATCAAGCGCGTCAACGGCACGCGCGAAGTGGTCACCATCGGCGGACCGGGTCGTGCCGTCATGGTAGAGATTGATCCGACACGGATGAGCGCCGTAGGCGTGACCGTGCCGGATCTGCGCAACACGTTGCTCTCCGCAAACTTGGGCTTGCCGGTCGGCGAATTGATCGCCGGCAATCGCTCGGTATCAATCGAATCCGGTCCGTTCTTGAAAGAAGCCAGTGAAGTGGGCGAGCTGATCGTCACCGTGCGCGGCGGCAAGCCCGTCTTCCTGCGCGATGTGGCGAACGTGCGCGACGGCGCGATGCCCGCAGCCCGCTACGTGTGGCACGGCGTCGCCGGCAAAGACGCGGCGGAATATCCGGCGGTAACGATCAGCGTGACGAAGAAACCCGGCGAAAACGCGATTGATGTCGCCAACGCCGTGACGCGCCGTGTGGATGCGTTGAAGAACACGGTGATTCCCGCCGACGTGCAAGTCGCCGAGACGCGGAACTACGGCACCACCGCCAACGACAAGGCACAAAAACTCATCACCAAACTCTTGTTCGCTACGGCGTCCGTCGTCGCGCTCGTGTTCCTCGCACTCGGGCGACGCGAAGCCGCCATCGTCGGCGCGGCGGTGATCTTGACGCTCACCGCCACGCTCTTCGCATCGTGGGCGTGGGGCTTCACGCTCAATCGCGTTTCGCTCTTCGCT
>JAKPSO010000764.1 GCA_029571495.1 Pseudomonadota bacterium | reverse complement strand
GCTGGGCAAACGCGATAACACACGTCACAACGCAGCCCGAGAAAATTGAGGCAACTCTCCTCGTCGATGAGCGCCGCGACGCCCATCTTCGACTGATAAATGTCAGTCAGTCCATGGTCCAGTGCGCCGGTTGGGCACGCTTTCACACACGGAATGTCCTCGCACATTTCGCATGGGATGTCGCGTGCCTCGAAGTACGGCGTGCCGACAGCGACGCTGCTCGCCCAGTCCTTGTGCAAATGCTCGCCCCATCGCGCCAGTTTGAGATTTTTCGGCGGGCAGGCGCGCACGCAGAGACCGCAGCGAACACACGCCCCGAGGAAGTCTCGCTCTGGCAGGGCTCCGGGTGGCCGCAGCGCCTGTGCAGGTCGTGCGACGCTTGGCAGCGCCAGAAGCGCGCAGGCACCTGCCGCAAGCGACGCGCCTGCGGCACCCGCTGCTGCCTGCAACCAATCTCGGCGTGACATTTCCATGAGCGCGAATCAGTGCAAATCAATCGACGCGAGGCGAATCACCGCCTACGCGCGCACCACTTTCACGGCGCACTTCTTGAAGTCCGTCTCTTTCGAGATCGGACACGTTGCGTCGAGCGTGAGCTTGTTGATGAGTCGCCCCTCGTCAAAGAACGGTACAAAGACCAAGCCGCGCGGAACTTTGTTGCGGCCTTTGGTCTCGATGGCGAGTTCAATCTCACCGCGGCGCGACGAGATCTTTACTTTCATCCCGCGTTGCAGGCCGCGAGCTTGCGCATCGTCGGGATTCATGAATAGAACGGCTTCCGGTACGGCGCGGTGTAGTTCCGGCACGCGGCGCGTCATGCTGCCCGTGTGCCAATGTTCGAGCACACGCCCAGTGCAAAGCCACAGGTCGAAGTCCTTGTCCGGTGCTTCCGCAGCGGGTTGATACGGCAGCGCAAAAATGTTGGCTTTGCCGTCTTTTTGCCCGTAGAAGCGAACCACTTCACCGGCTTTGACGTATGGGTCATAGCCTTCACGGAATCTCCAAAGCGTTTCTTTGCCATTGACGACCGGCCAGCGCAATCCGCGTACTTCGTGGTACACATCGAACGCCGCGAGGTCGTGACCGTGTCCGCGTCCGAATTCCGCGTACTCCTCAAACAGGCCCTTTTGAACGTAGAAGCCGAAGGCTTTTGACTCGTCGTTCGTGTAGCTTGGAATGTATTTCGCGTTGACCTTCGTGAGATCGGCGGCCGGGAACTTGTTGACCTTGCCGTTTTTGTACAGCACGTCAAATAACGTCTTGCCCTTGTACTCGGGCTTCTTCGCGAGGAGTTCGGCCGGCCAGACTTCTTCCATCTTGAAGCGCTTTGAGAACTCCATGTATTGCCAAAGATCGGAACGGGATTCGCCGGGGGCCGAGACTTGCTGACGCCAGAACTGCGTGCGCCGTTCTGCATTGCCAAATGCACCTTCCTTTTCGACCCACATGGCCGACGGCAGTATGAGATCTGCGGCCATCGCGCTCACTGTCGGGTAGGCGTCACTCACCACGACGAACGCGGCGGGATTGCGCCACCCTGGGAGAATTTCGCCGTTGACGTTGGGGCCCGCTTGAACGTTGTTGGTTGTGCTCGTCCAGTAACACTTCACTTTACCGTCTTTGAGTGCGCGGCTTTGGGCGACGGCGTGTAGACCAATCTTGTCAGGCAGCGTGCCGTCGGGCAGTTGCCAAATTTCTTCCGTGTGTTTGCGGTGCTCAGGATTGGTCACCACCATGTCCGCGGGCAGACGATGCGCGAAGGTTCCAACTTCGCGCGCGGTGCCGCACGCGCTTGGCTGTCCTGTGAGGCTGAACGGTCCGTTGCCCGGCTGGCTAATCTTGCCGGTCAGCAGGTGGATGTTGTAGATCATGTTGTTGGCCCATGTGCCACGCGTGTGCTGGTTAAAGCCCATGGTCCAGAACGACACTACTTTTACTTTTGGATCGGCGTAAAGCTTGGCCAAATCTTCCAGTAGTTTGACGGGAACACCAGAAAGCTTGCTGACTTTTTCGGCGGTGTATTCGCTTACGAATTTGGCGTATTCCTCGAACGTCATTGGTGTCGAATCATTCGGGTTGCCCTTCGGCTTGCCATCGGCGCCGGGGTAGCCATTAGCTGTGGCGTCTTTTTCAAGCACGTGCGCTGGACGCAGGCCGTAGCCAATGTCCGTTGCACCTTTCTTAAAGTTGATGTGCTTTTTGACGAAGTCGGTGTCGACCTTCTTGTTGCTGATGATGTAGTTCGCGATGAAATTTAGGATGGCCAAATCCGTTTGCGGCGAAAACGTCAACGCCAAATCTGCAAGGTCGTAACTGCGGTGCTCATAGGTCGAGAGCACGGCGACTTTGACTTGTGGATTCGACAAGCGGCGATCGGTGATGCGGCTCCAAAGGATTGGGTGCATCTCCGCCATGTTGGAGCCCCAGAGCACGAACGCGTCGGATTGCTCAATGTCGTCGTAGCAACCCATCGGCTCGTCGATGCCGAACGTGCGCATGAAGCCCGCTACCGCGCTCGCCATGCAGTGTCGTGCGTTCGGGTCGAGGTTATTGGAGCGAAATCCAGCCTTCCAAAGCTTCGACGCGGCGTAGCCTTCCCAAATCGTCCATTGGCCGGAGCCAAACATTGCGATGCCATTTGGGCCATCGGCTTTGAGCGCTTCTTTCCACTTCGCCGCCATGACGTCAAACGCTTCGTCCCAAGTGATCGGAACGAAGTCGCCGTCCTTGTCGTACTTGCCGTTTTTCTTGCGCAAAAGCGGCTTCGTCAGGCGATCGCCGCCGTACATGATCTTGGACAGGAAATAGCCCTTGATGCAGTTAAGCCCACGGTTGACCGGAGCTTCGGGGTCGCCCTGCGTCGCTACGACTTTCCCGTTTTGTACGCCGACCATTACGGCGCATCCGGTGCCACAGAAACGGCACGGCGCTTTGTCCCAGCGCACGCCGACATCATTCGCGCCCTTTGCGGGGGTGCTGGCGGCGGCTGCCGTGAGCGGGATGCCTGCTGCAGCCGCGCTTGCGGCCAGAGCCTGAGATTTCAGAAAGGCACGACGATTTTCATCCATGGTGTTCTCCGTCATTACGGGTTCGTTGTCGTTGTCAGGGGCGGGTAGCGTGGTGTGTCGCCACTCGCAAAATATGTCGTGCTCGTAGTAGGGGCGCCGGCCTGTAGGCCCGCGGCCATTTCTGTGAGCGTCGTGCGCCACGACTGAAATCGAGTCGGGTGCGCTTGATGTGCGTGCTGTTCGACGTCGGGTCCGGAGTACTCGTAGACCAGTGATGTGTTTAGGACGCGTGGCATGAGCGCAATCTCGGCCATGACCTGCGCGGCCGTGCGCTCAGCGCTGTCTTCGGCGATCACCACGATGCGGCCATCGCCGGGGTTCAGGGCGACGTCCAATTCGGGAAATTCCGCCAAGTGGAGACCCAACGCGGATGCGTGATCTGGGGTGGTTCGAACGACGATGCCAAGAATGCTCATGAAAAGATTCTATTAATATGTATCTTTAAAATGACACGAATGTGGTGTTTTGTTGATCCATGCCAAATTCGCCCGTCGCTGCCTGATCAGATCAGGTCAGAAGGACGAAAAGTCGGCGTCAGCTGTCCAGCGTAAGATCGTCTTACGAACTTTGAGCGAAGGTTGCTATGCGATTGTCCGAATACACCGATTGCACTTTGCGGGTGTTGATGTATTGCGCCGATCAAGGCGCGCGGCTGGTGACGATCGCCGAAATTGCTGAATTTCATGGCGTGTCAAAGAGCATGCTTATGAAGATCGTGAACGACCTTGGCCGCCAAGGACTCTTGGAGACTGTGCGTGGGCGTGGTGGCGGGCTGCGTTTGCTCGCCGCGCCCGAGAGTGTGCGCATCGGGGACGTCGTGCGTAAGAGCGAGACGGATTTTCGGATGGTCGAGTGCTTCGATCGCGCGCACAATACATGCCGCATCGCGGGGCGTTGCAAGCTCCGTCGCGGTTTGCAATCGGCGCTTGATGCGTACCTCAAAGTGCTCGATGGAATCACCTTAGCCGACGTTGTCGGCAGTGGTTCGGTAGCGCAGCGGCGCGTTGAGGTCGTTCTCAATCCCCGGCGCTAGGGCGATATAGCTTTTCAGTGCTATCGACCGTTCTACGGCCTTTGTCGCCGAATTTTTTGATATATCGACTTACTAAGAAAAATCAACAAAACGACCGTGCGACGGCGCGTACAACGAAAAAGCTGTATCGCGGCGTTCGCGTGCGTGGTGCGCAGCCTAGAGCGCTACTGCACGACCTGCGCGAGTTCGCCCTTCGTGTAGCGCGCAGCCATGTCGACAAGCGTCACGCCCTTGACTTTCGCGGCTTGGCCTTCGCAGCCGAACTCGATGTAGCGCTGCTTGCAAATAGCTTTCGCGGCTTCGCG
>JAKPSO010000760.1 GCA_029571495.1 Pseudomonadota bacterium | reverse complement strand
AACGACGCCAACGACGACCACGCTCTCCGCGAGCCCAGCAACGTTCAACGCATTTGGCAATACGGTCAACGTCGTCGGAATTACCGGCGGCGTCGGTCCATTCAAGGTCACCTCAAGCGATCCCGCAACCGTCGCGGTGACGTCGCCGGTCGTCGGTGCATCGTTCACGATCACTCCGAAGAACGTCCTGACCAACACGGTCGTAAACCTCACGGTCACCGACTCTGCCGGCGCAACGTCGGCGGTAGCCGTAACGGTTGTTCCCGCGACGATCCCGTCGGGCCTGATCGTAGTTACGCCGGCCACGGGTTCGAAGTGTGCGCCTGAGAACAATGCAGCAGTGACCGTGGCGACCTTGTGCCAAGGCGAAGCCGCAACCGCGTCCGTGACGTTGAAAGATGCCAATGGCGTCGCGCTCGCCAATCGCGCGGTGCGCTTTGAGGCGCTCACCATTGGCGCTACGTTGGCCGAGAAGGCAGACGCCACAGTGTTTGCGCGCCTCACGACGGTCAACACAGACGCCAACGGCGTTGCGAAAGTTGCACTGAAAGCCGACGTCGAAGCAACGTCCGAGGCCGCGTTCCTGCGTGCAACGGACATGGTCAGCACACATCGCGTCGACACCTGGATCACAGTACTCAAGCAAACCGATGGTGTGTCTGCGCTTGGCGCGGTGCCGACAACCGGCGGTTTGGTTGGTTACTTCACGGCGGAGTGCACGCCCGTCGTGCGCGAGTACGGCATCTATGGCGGCAAAGCACCGTACAGCGTCACTCTGCCATCTGGCAGTACGTTGATCCTCGGTGCAGGTGGTGTGGAAGCCGCCGCAGGGAACGGCGTAACGGTTGCCTCCGCCGGTGGCCGCTTCACGGTGAAACAAGTTGCCTCGACGAGCTGTGCGACATCGAGTGCGCTGATCACGATTACTGACGCGACTGGTGCGACGAACACCGCTACATTCACCATCGCCACGGGCTCTAACACGCGTCCAACTACGGTGACTGACCTGACGGTTTCACCGGCGACGCTTTCGTTGGTCGCGGACCCCGTGAGCACTTATTGCGCGACGAGCAGCGCACAGTTTGCGGTGGCCGGTGGCACGGCACCTTACCTCGCATCCGCGTCCATCCCGCAGATCGCAACGACCTTGACCAACGGCAACCTAATCAATGCGTCCTTTGTTTCCGATGGCAAATGGAAGATGCTGAAGGGACAGAGCGCCAGCTTGTTAGTGCTCGACGGCGCGGGCAAAGTGGCCACGGCACTGCTTAGCTGCAACTAAGCGCCGCGCGGCGCAGAGTTAAGCGCGTAGTCAACAAAAAGCCGGGCAAGCCCGGCTTTTTTATTTCTGCGACGCTGCGAGCGCGGCGGCCTCGTGGCGCTCCGCTTCGATGCGTTCGCGCTCATTCGCACGCAAGAGAGCAGGTCGCGCCTTCAGACGCTCGACGTAAGCCAGCGACGCCTCGCCGACGCCTTCGAGTTTCGCGGAAAGCGTCCAGGTCAGGCAGTGAAACACCAAAATATCCGCGAGCGAAAACGCATCGCCCGCCATGAACGGCGCCTGTGTGAGGCGCTTTTCGATGGCGCGAAGCGCGCGCTCCAACTGCCACGCGGCCGTCGGCTCCAACGCTGGAACGCGCTTGTCTTCGGGCAGCGCGAAGCGGTGCTGCGCAATCGCCCACAGATGCGGCTCGACTTCCGTCACCGTGTAAAAGATCCAGCGAAACATCTCGGCACGCGCAGTAGCGTCGGTCGGAATCAACGCGGCCTGCGGAAATTTGTCGGCGACGTAGAGCATGATTGCCACCGATTCGGTCAGCGTCAGCGCGCCGTCTTGCAGCACCGGGATTTTTCCGGCCGGATTGATCGCTTTGAACTCGGGCTTGTGGCCTTCGCCCTTCATCATCCAAATGCGCTGATAGTCGTACGTCGCGTTGGCTTCTTCGAGCGCCCATACGCAGCGCAGCGACCGTGAATTTCTTGAGCCGAAAAGTTTCATTCAATCCTCTGTGGAACAACTTCGTTGGCGATGAGCGCCGCCAGTACGATAGCACCGCCGACCAGTGTTGAGCCCGCGGGCACTTCACCCGCGCCAAGCCACGACCACAGCGGCCCCATGAGCACTTCGAGGAGCCCTAGGAGTGCAAGCTCCGGTGCGCTCAAATGCTCGCTCGCACGCACCATCATCACGCACGGAATACCGAGCTGAAACACACCCAAAATCGCGAGCAGTATCACGTCCTTCATGCTCGCTGCGAACGGGAACGAAAGTGGCAATGTGATCACGCAGGAGATGATCGCGCCGATCAACACGGCGGGTGCAAGGTCCACATGCGCGCCGGTTTTCTTGAGCGTGACGAGGTTGATCGCCGCTGCGACCGGCACGCCAAACGCGATGATCGTTCCGAGCCATCCGCCGCCGGCTTGATTGGCAAACATGATGATCATGCCCGTCATCGCAGCCGCGATAGCCAACCACGTGCGCGTCGCGATTTTCTGCTTCAACACGAACCACGCGAGAAGCGTCGCGAAGAGGGGCGAAAGAGCGTTCACGATCAAGGTGTTCGCCGTTGATGTGAGCGTGAGCGCGATCATGAAGCAGGTAAACATCGTCGCCCACATGAAGCCCGAAATCAGCCCAGGTTTTCCGCTTTCGCGCACGTAGCTGACCGCGCCGGAAACGCCACGTGTGTAGACGAACCACACGACCAGCGTGATGCCGCAAAAAAAACTTCGCCAAAACGTCACCTCGAAGCTCGCGGCGTGGTCAAGGTGGCGCGTGAACACGCCCGCAATGCTCCACAAAATCGTCGCTCCGATCATGATGAGGATTGCGCGGCGGTGCTGAGTGGGCGTGGTGGTCGGAAGGGTCATTAGATGGTTAAGACTGGTGCGTGGCGGGGGCTAGGCGTTGGTGGACTCGTGGTGGTGCGTCACTTCCGGTACCGCTAGGCACCACAGCGCTGCCGCGGTCATGAGCGCAGAGCAAGCATAGAGCGTACTCGCCCAGCCCCAGCGCTCAATGAGGCCACCACCTAACCAAAAACCGAATCCGAGTCCCATCATGAAAAGCGTCGTGCTCCAAGTGAAGGCTTCGGTTGAGTAATGCGACGGACTGAGTTTTCCGAGTTGCAACGACAACGCGGTGATCATCGGCCCGAAGCCCAATCCCATCACCGCGCTCGCCGCCAAAAACGTCCACGAGTTCGTGCAAAACGCCATGAGCGTCGAACCCGAGGCGATCCACAGGCCGCCCAACAAAATCTGTCGATTCAGGGGCCATTGAATGTGTCGCGAACCATAGATGAATCCCGCAATTGCCGAGGGAATGCTCGCCGCCGCGTAGTACCACCCGACGCGCGCCGGAAAACCCGACGCATTAGCAAACGCGGGAAACGCGATCTCATTCAAACCGATGCCAATCGCCATCAAGAGCGACAGAAATAGCGCCCGCCGCACCGCAGAAATTTTCAGCGGTCCGAGCCAATGGCGAACCACTTCCGGCCCCGACTCCACTTCGCCCCAGCGCGCGAGCGCCCCCGAGCGCGAAAACTGCCACGTACCGAACCACACCAACACCGCCGACGCCACGACAGCGAACGCAGGTGAACCCGCGAGCACCGCGAGACTCACGATCAGCGGCCCGAGCACGAAGGCGCATTCCATGATGATCGATTCCGTCGCGAACGCAGTTTGCTTCTGTGCCTCGGACATTCCGGATTTTCGATACATCGCGCGAATCGTCGTCGACACCGGCGGAAACACAATCCCCGCGCCAAACGCGGCCGCAAGCAATATCGGCAATGGCGCAAGACTCGTCACCGCCCAAACGAGCAGCAACAGCGCCAGCGCATGCAATACCGCAAGCGGCATCACCACGCGGCTCGGACCGTTTTGGTCCACAAAACGCCCGACAATCGGCGCCTGCACCGCCAACGCCACCATGTACGCAGCGCTCACCACGCCGGCCCGCGCAAACGAATGCGTCTGCGACTGCACCAAAAGCGTTAGCCCCAACGCGTTCATGCCGACAGGCAACCGAGGCAAGATAGAAGTCGCCACAATTCGCCTAAGTTCAGCGTCAGCGAATAGGGAGCGATAAGGGGCGAGATTGAGCAACGGGTTACTTATTAGCTTTTTCGCCGCAACGACCGCAGGGCGGCGCTGAAAGCCAAAAAAGCTTGCTGTCGACAAAAGGAAAAATTAGGATCAAACCACCAGCTGGCGGTCGTTGCAGCGGAAAAACTGAAACGTGTAGCAGCGGAAGGACAAGGCGGCGGTTCAGCCGAGCCTGTATTTAATCCTATCCGCGCCTAGATTGCAGTTGCGGTGTGACATCGCGGAACGCTTCTGCAGGCGTTCAGCCGAACGAGGCTCGCCAGACCAACCGGGCCGTAAATGGAGTCGGACACCATCCAAACACGCTGGAGCGCTATGGTTTGAATTCGAACTCAGCGAACGATGGGAAAAGAGAGCTTGCCGAGGCGTTAGAGGCGGCGGCTACTTACGCTGAGATTGAGGCAGTGCTTTCGACTGTGTGTTCACGTCGGCGTTCGAATTGCCCATAATTTTTACAAGCAGCGCCGCCGCCTTGCTTTCGATTGCGCCGATTTCGTCGAGCAAATGTGGATAGTTCTCGCTCCATTTCGCTGTGCGTTGGTTGTTGGCAGTTTGCCACGCCTCGGAATTTATCGGGTGACTAGCCAGCACCGGCCACGAATCTAACATTGCAATGTGCATCTTTAGAAGGCGATTCAGGAACAAATTGACCGGGCCCGCCATCTCGGGAAAGTAAAGGGCTATCAATTGTCTTATCTGAGGTTCTGGGGACGGGGCCATAGACGCACTGCTAGAAACGATCCCTTGGAAAACGGTTAGCCTCTGCTGTTCTGTCTTCAGCCAGTTGTCGGCGCTTGCGATGGCGGTGCATAGCTCCTCAAGTTTGACACGTCGAAGTGTTTTCCATTCGCGAGTCACCCAGTCGTCGTGCGCCACAGCAAGCTTAACTTCCTCCGCGAGTCTCGTCGTTGCTGCTAATTGCTTCGCTAGCTCTGCAAAATCAGCTTTTGTGGCCAATGTCTCGCCGCGCTTGCGCGCGTAAGCTCCCCATGAGGCAGCAAAGTAGCTGCACACGCCGGTTATGGCAATCGAAAGCCCAATCACCCACCAAGCCTGATGGACGAAAGAAGCCGCGATTTGTTCAGCCGCTTGCTTAATGAATAGATCGCCCACAGTCGACCCCTCGAGGTACTTATGTCAGCGGTCATTGTATTGACCGGCGTGACTTGTCACGACGCAGAATTAGAGGCGTCGGGTTCATCTAGTTTGGAGCGCAACTTAAGTGAACTATGGCCCGTCCGCCGCCGAGTTCATTTGCCGGATATAACGCCGCGCATCCGGCCACGCGGCCACAGTCGTGATGCGTGTGTATTTGGTTACGGTGGTTGCGTCGGTTGTCGCCAGTGATTTGGCGACGTGCTGATCGACACTGGGTGCGCGCTGCACACCAATGTGCTACTGACCACGTATGCGACGTACCTGTCGTTGGCCAACGATGACGAGGCCGCCAATCGAGCGATCGCGGGCTCTTCGTAAACGAAATC